>JBFRWQ010000509.1:0-3991 GCA_051439665.1 Microcystaceae cyanobacterium
CGATTATGAAGTCGCAAACTTGACCCACAAGCTTGACAAACTTGGGCATTTTTAGGGTTTTTGGGCTTAGGACAGGAAGGATTTACGCAGTAGCTCATGAAAAATCACCAAAGTTATGTTATCTACAAGCTAACTAATCAAAGGTAGCTTGTTTTGGTGGTAAAAAATGAAAAAAGATATTGAAATCATTTCTTCTGTTAACTTATTATTCCCAAGGGGGGAGAGAAACTAACACCCGTGAGGAAAAAAATATCAATATAATTCAGAAATTTTTACACAATAAGGAATAATGTAAACCTTTACTGTATAAAGGGTTTAGCATTTTTCTAGGTAGTAGTGCTAGTATAGCAGACCAAACTTGAGTACATAATAGCAGCAATTCTTATTCTTTTTTCATAAAATATACTTAGATCATTTTAACTTAAATTAATGATGACATTTGAAGCATGAAAAATTGTCAATGTGTTAAAAACTGTGGAGCTTGCTGTTATTTAGATCCAAGCGATCGCCCAGAGCTATCAGACTATCTAACTCCAGAAGCCCTACAAGAGTATTTAAGTTTAGTGGGAGAAGATGGCTGGTGTATCAATTATGATCCCGACCATCGTAATTGTAAAATTTATGAACAGCGCCCTTGGTTTTGTCGGGTGCGTTTAGATACCTTTGAGCAGATGTTTCAAGTTAAAGCGGCTGAATTTAACGAGTTTGCCATTGATTGCTGTTTACAACATATTGAAGATATGTATGGAGAAGATAGCCCAGAAATGAGCGCTTATCGACAAGCGATCGCAGAATAGATTAAGGACGATATAACCATAGGGGTTGGCCATTGGTTTGTAGTTCAAATTCTAACCAATTCATGGCTGCTCCTAAACGTGAACGGGATTGATTACGAGATAACACTCGATCTAACAGAGATTTTGGCATTTCAATGTCTTTGCAGTCTGTTTTCTCTGGATCTAAGTCTGCTAATTCTGCTAACCAGCGACGAGCATCTTCTTCAGTCCCCAAGCGATCCACCAATCCCAAGGAAACCGCTTGTTCTCCCGTAAATACCCGACCATCAGCAAAGGTTCTTACTGTTTCTTCTGGTAAATTACGAGCATTGGCTACTGTTCCCACAAATTGACTATAACTGGTATCAATCATTTCTTGGAGGATTTCTTGTTCTTCTGAGGTTAATTCCCGATCAAATGCCAGAATGTCCTTATAGGGACCTGATTTAATTACCTTAAAGGAAACTCCCAACTTTTCTAGTAGTCTTTCTAAGTTATTACCCCGTAAAATGACCCCAATACTTCCTGTGATTGTACCAGGGTTAGCCATGATATGTTGCGCTCCCATACCGATATAAACCCCACCAGAAGCCGAAATATTGCCAAAACTAGCCATGATTTTGACTTGATCCTGTAAACGTTTGAGCGCTTCATAGATTTCTTGAGAATCTCCCACTGTTCCACCAGGAGAGTCAATTCGCAATAATAAGGCAGGATATTTCTTTTCTTTGACAGTTTCTAGGGCTTTGAGAACATTTTTGCGAGTTTCAGAAGCGATCGCTCCACTAATCTCAATACGAGCAATTTGTTTACGAGTGCTTTTTTTAAAAGGCCAGATCATAGATGCAAGACGGGGTGATTAAACCAAATTTTTACTATTATGCTAAAGATAGCACATTATAATGGCTGGTTGTGAGACTTTAGCCCGAAAATAGCAGCGCTGAAGCGCAACAACGATTGATCATCCTATTCTGGCAATTCATTATTATTTTGATCATGATCTTTTAGGGTTTTCATTTGTTAAGCTAAAGTTTTATTTTAATTTATCTTAATGAGCGCTGAATCATTAGTACAAATAGTAGAAGAGAGCCGAACAATGTCAGAGATATAGTATTTCCTTGCTCCTCAATCTGGATCTTACCTTTTACTTTAACTTCTAGTAATTCTGACCAACCCACTTGAGCATCATTATCGAGCGCTCGTACTTGAATTTTATAATCACCCGAAACCATCGGATTCCAATTAAAATTCCAACCATCAGTCCCATCACTATCTTCAGCCATCAATTGATCATTAAGCCAAAACTCTACTCGTTTCACCCTTCCTAAATAATCCTCTGGTTTGGCTTCTCGCTCAGACCAAATTACCTCTTCATTGACTTGTTCTTCAAATAACCAACCTGGATTTTCTGCTGTCCCAGATAACACACTAAGAGAACCTCGCTTCCATTCCATGCTAATTGGACCACGATTTCCCTGATCAAAAGCCTTGACTTCTATGGTGACTGACTCACCTAAACTTAAATTATGACCAGGCGCTAAGTTGATAATTTCGGCGGTAGGTTTATGATTAATGGAACGATAAAGAGCAAAATGATCAGCGCTGGTAAAGTTATAGGATTGGGTACTATTGCGATAAACAATTGGCAAGTCGTTAATGGGGTTATGAATCATCCGTAAGTAAGAGTCATCTGTGCCGTAAAGAGTGACATCTCCTTGGGATATTTGGGATAGATCTAAGGAAGTAGAAATTACCTGATTCTTGAAGTTATCAAAGTTAGAAAATACCCCTGGTTGATTGCTATTTCCTTGTTCGCCAACTTCAAGTGCAAAGCCAATATAAGCGCCGTCATTGGCTTTAAATGTGTACTGTATTTCGCTCTTATTTCTCTTTCCGTTAGCTTGGCTATGATAGGTTAAGTTAATCGGTCGTAAAGCAATCCAAGTATTTTCCAATTGAAAAAACCAAATCCCATTCTCTTGAATAATTGTACCTGTTCCCCTAATAGGATCTGGTGCCATAAAATAGAAAGATTCCCCATCATTGGGTCGTAACCAGAGCGCTTTATTTTGATACTGAGCGATTTGATCACCAAGGCGCTTGTAACTTGCACCTTCTAAAGATTTGGTATTAGCGCTGAAAAAATCCACACCTCGAATAGAATTATCTGCCGCTAACTTGAAAGTAGTAACATTCCAACGTTTAGCTTCGTAATTGGTAGGTGAATCTGGCGCTGCAACTGTTCCCAACTGATAGGTATTGCCGTAGTAGGTAGTCTCAAAATAGTGAGGGAATTGAATATCTGGTGTGGCAGGTTGGGATGGCTTGAGGGTAAGATCTTCAGGATAAGGGGATTTAGTAGCCAGAATTTCTATGTGTCGCTCAAAGTTCTTCTGAGCAAGCGCTACAACAGCTTGAGGGGGTCTATAAGCGCTGAGAATAGCATGAATACTATTAGATAGCTGAGGATTGGGATTAGAGATGGGAGAATCGCCAAAGTATAAATAGTAGAAAGAAGCTGCACCACCAAAGGGATGATGAGAAGATGAACTGCGCAGATTGGGACCGGTAAATCCTCCTCGATAATATTTGAGGGCGGCGGCCGTAAAGTTTTGATCAAGCGCTGCTTTGGCTGCTTTCTTAATTTGAGCGCTTACTCCTGTTTCTGATGCAAAGTCATACAGACTCAAGTTAGCTGCTGCAGTCCAGTCAAAATAGTGGGTGGAGTCCCATTCTCGCATACCTGTTTGCCAGTTACTAATGACTCTATTGCGGTAGTTCTGAGCATATAGGTCACGATTACTGATATTGCCCGTTTCATTGGCCAGCAGGAAAATAGCGCTTTCTCGCATCGCTTCTAGGTTGTCAGTATTGCGAATATCAACCCAACTATTACGACCTGTAGCCGTCCAATTTTCCCTGATCTTTGAGTCGGGAGAGTCTGGATCTTTTTGGGCATTATAGATAGGATTAGGTCGCCAGAGAGGATCACCTAAGCTATCATCTAGCCAAAGATCAGCCCCTTGATACATAGTACTGGTTTGGGTTGCTGCATAGTCAGGGTCAAGATAATTTAATCCCAAGCGCTGGCTAAACTTACCAAAATAGAAATACTTTGGCAGTTGACCTTTGAGAGTAAAACTAGGAAAATAATCCACATTCTCGGTTAAATGGGCAATATTATCCCCTCCGAAATCAGGAGCTTGGAGAAAGCT
>JBFRWQ010000510.1:0-4089 GCA_051439665.1 Microcystaceae cyanobacterium
ACAGCTCCAATATAGTGCAAATAAGTTAGCAGATTCCCCTTATCATAGAGGAGATTATCTCTTTGTTTAAAATTACTGTCGGAAGCGGAATTACCTGTTCTTTTGTCAAAGGGTAAATCTACTCCAAAATTATAATAGGACAGGTTACTACGCATCACCATATAGTTGAGGATAGTCTGATCGGGTCCATTAGGATAGAGAATTTCTGATTCTCCTGACTTTAATTGTTCTAGTAACTCTTGGCGCTTTGCATCAGGAAATAGTCCTTTCTTAGAGCCGTAAAACCCTGCACAAAAAATATCTTTTTGGGTTCTTTGTGGTGGGAAAATTTCAACTAAAGCTTCTGTATCTAAATAAACATGGGATAAATCTTTGTACTGAAAATCATAAGTAACAAAATCATAATTCTCTAACTGGTTAAAGACTTTCTCTAAAGATTGCATCACTATGACATCGCCATCACAGTAAATAAATTTATCTAAAGGACTTTGTTCATCAAATGCACAAAATCGTCGGTGCATCCCCAAACGATGAACCCCTTCAATCCCTCTACTTTGCCACATTTTTTGAACAGATGAGTTACATTGCCAAATTGCTACTGCAAACTGTTCCCATTTTTTAAGTACTGTTGGATCATCTAATAGCTGAACCTGCTCTCTTTGGCTTAATTCTTGTTTAACTCTTTCTAGGCGATCATCATAGGGAATTACTAAGACAGGGAAATTTTTTCCCACGTTAACTTCAATACTGTTTAATAAAGCTACGAGTTGGTCATAAACAACATCATTTGCTAGAGTAACAATTCCTTCAGTCATAGCAGTCCAGTTTAATCATTGGGCATTGAGTAACTTGGCGATCATCTTATCACGATGCCACCAATCCGTAAATAATTCCCTTCAGAATTTTTTACCTCAATTTTGAGAAGATTCTAAGGTTAAAATGAGTTTAATTCTTTGGTCATTTAAGTAAAAATATACTAATATGGACGCTACTTCGAGTAAAATGTTTCACGATCGGGAAAATTTGCGTTAAGATGTGGCTTGATAGAGCCACTGTGTAGGAGTGTAATCTATAAACTTAGGTCACTGTGCTGAATGAAGAAGCTAAAACTCACCGAATAAGGAAGGCAACCGTGCGTATCCCCCTAGATTACTATCAAATCTTAGGTGTCAACTCCCAAGAAACAGAACAAAAAATTGCTCAGGTGTTTGAAGATCGGCGAATACAGTGTCCACGCCGAGAATATAGTGATGGGGCGATCGCTTCCCGTCAACAGCTATTAGAGCGAGCCTATCAATTTCTCTCGGATACTCAACAACGAGCCGAATACAATCAAAAATTCTTTTCCCCAACTGAACAAGCAGTCGATTTACCCCACCCAGAGGGTGAGACGGATGAGGAAGACAAAAGTTCCCCATCTTCTCCCATTCCAGAAATTGAGTTGACATTAGAAGAACAGAGGGGGGCTTTACTAATCTTAGGAGAATTAGGAGATTATAAACGAGTTATTGAACTGGGAAAAGCAATACTCGATCAGCCAGCTAAATCGAACAAAGATAGCGATTTTTTATCAGATCTACGTTTAAGTGTTGCTTTAGCCTATACTGAGCGCTGTCGAGAAGAATGGCAACAGTCAGCCTACGAAGCCGCAGGACAATTAGCCCATCAAGCGCTGGAAACATTACCACAATCTGCTAAATTTGAGAAGTTAAGAGCAAAAATAAACCAAGAATCCCATTTACTTCGTCCCTATCGCATCTTAGAACTCCTTTCTTCTTCTGATTCCCGTGTAGATCAGCGACAGAAAGGATTAACCTTACTCCAAACTCTCTTAGATGAACGTCAAGGAATTGATGGTAAAGGAGAAGATCATTCAGGGCTAAATGTGGATAGCTTCCTATCCTTTATTCAGCAAGTACGTAGTTTTTTAACTGTTGAAGAACAAGTACAGCTTTTTGTCCAAGAAGCCCAGCGCCCTTCCTATGTAGCCAGTTATTTGGCTATTTATGCCCTACTTGCTCAAGGCGTTGTCAATAAAAATCCCCATGCTATTGTCGAAGGGAGTCAAATGTTAAAGACTCTCAACAAACATCAAGACGTTGGGTTAGAAACAGCAATTTGTGCATTATTATTAGGGCAGACTAAGATAGCCAATGAAGCCCTGCAACAAAGCCAAGATAGGGAAGCATTGGATTTTATTAGCCAACAATCCCAAGGATCACCTGATCTATTACCTGGATTGTACGTTTATAGTAAACAATGGCTAGAAACTGAGGTTTTTCCCCACTTTCTAGATTTAACCAACAGACAAGTCTCTCTCACGGAATATTTTGCCGATGATAATGTTGTTTCCTATCTAGAATCCTTAGAGAATGAACCTCAGCCCTTGTTAGAAACCCCAGTTGAAGCTAAACAACCTGTAGGAGTTGCTATGGCCAGCGCACTCAAAGAAAGTTACCCCTCCCCCTCTCCTAGACGTTCCCGTCGCCGAACCTCTCGACGACAGAGACCTTCCCAGAGAGATACATTTGACAATAAACAAGCAACGGCGACCCTTCTTGCCCCAGCAAACCCGACTGATTACACTCAGTCATCTAACCCCATACCTAGCCAAGATAACCCGACTCAAAAAGCGTCAAAGGTGGGAGTCACAGTAACCCCCATGCGACGGAAGAAGAAGGTGCGCCGTCAGCGTAAGTTAACTTTTAAACCCCTGCGCTTGCTTCTACTGATTGGCATTTTGGGTGGTGCAATTGGCTTATTAGGACTAGGGGTAAAAAGCTTACAGAGAGAAGAGTCTCCCTTGGTTGATTTGGACACAGATGGTGTCTCAGTGCAGTTAACTGAGGCGCTCACAGATATCCCTAAAGCTAATGCTCGCTTTATACTGCCAACAGGGAAATTAAATCCAACAGATGCCAAGGATGTGATTGAAACCTGGTTATATAGTAAAGCTCTCGCCTTTGGGGATCAATATCGGGTTGAAGAAATTAGCAGTATCTTAGCCCCTTCTCTAGCCAAGACATGGATCAATCGGGCTAAGAGTTTAAGAAGTCGTCAAAGCTATTGGAAATATAGTCATGAAGTCCAAGTCAAAGACCTAAAAGGGGATAATAATCGTGCTGTGGTTGATGCACTGGTTAAAGAAGTAGCTAATTTGTATGGACCTAGAGGATTAAATCAACAAGATTCTTATAATGAGACCCTAAAAGTTCGCTATACTTTAAAGCAGCAACAGGGACAATGGATGGTTGCTGAGATTAAGGTACTGGATTAATGAGGTTATGTTAGGAACATTTCAACAAAGTCAACTACGGATTGAAATAGCGGCCAGTCAGGCTGAAATTGGTGATAGCTTGTTAGAAACACAGCAGTTACGCCAATGGTTGTTCCCTCAGTTTTTGTCTTCTGATTTACCCCAACGACTAAGCCAAGGAACTCGTTTCACCAGTTGGACTGGGGGAATTCCGATCACCCATCAGGTAGAAATGGTTAATGAAAATGGGTTAAGAATGGTTTTAAGTCAGGGAATAGATGGTTATCATGAATGGTATTGGGGTGAAGGTTGGGTACAGTCCCGCTTAGAAGGTATTTCTCTCTTACCATTAAGTTTAGGTCAAACCCTTAGTTTATTGCGGTTACGTTTCTTTGTTACCCACAAATCATAGAAAACCTTGCTCTACAAAATGGCTCTCCTGACTTTATGGTGATCAGCAAAACTTATAGATCGTAGTGGCTTGTTTCAGCTAATTGGGTGCATTAGAATGGGGTTGTGTTAGATTCGTACATCAATAAAAATACATCTATTGCCTTATTTTAGCTGAAACAGTGCAGTAGTGAATTGACACAGCTAATTTCGTGCATAGTTGTAGGATAGGCCTCGCCCATCAAATCATAGAATTAACGCACAATCTATAACCCATCACAGGCTAATTGTGTTATTTGATGGATTCTCCACCATTAGATCAGGAGAGCCTACAAAACCTTATGAGTATTGGGATGTTGCTTAACATTATCTTCACTACGAACCACATTACTAGCATTTAAGACCCGTTTTTTCTCTAGAGAATAATTCAAGTCTTGATAAGT
>JBFRWQ010000511.1:0-5902 GCA_051439665.1 Microcystaceae cyanobacterium
TAACCATGAATGTCATCAATATATCCATTGCCGTCGTTATCAATGCCTTCGACAGCGATTTCTCCCTTTTTTTTCCAAATATTATTCACTAAATCGGGTTGGTTATTATCTACACCTGTATCAATGAAACCAATAATAATATTGGGACTTTCTGTACTGATTTGCCATGCTTCGGGGGCATCAATATTATTGAATCCCCATAAAGAGGAGAACTTAGGATCATTGGGCATGATTGAATTAACAGAGATCTCCTTGTTCGGTTCGATATATTCAATTAAGGCATGATCATAGTATGTAGTGATCGCTTCTTCTGCGGTCATGTTTTCCAGTGACCACAACTCAATCCCTGTCTCTGTCAATTGTTCAATCGATGTTACACCTAACTCCTCTTGGATTTGGCTTAACAATTCAGGATCGTTCGTTATTTCAGAGGTGAATTTAATAATGACTTGATGGGAAGCATAATCTCCTGAGAGGACGAAATTCAGATTTTGTGTTGTATTTGAAGCAGTATTAAGGGAATCATTATTGATAGAAGTAGAATTAGTAGAATTAGCAGAATTAAAAGTATTATAAGGATAATTAATCTGCCAATTATTGGGGAGAACTTCCTCCACGTAATAAGTACCAGGAAGAAGATTATCAAAGCGATAATGACCATTGCTGTCAGTGAGCGCTACAATTTCTCCATTGTCTAACTGGTGGTTGCGATTTTGGTCCAGATAAACTGTCCATTGACTTAATCCTGCTTCATCATTATCTTTAATCCCATTTTGATTACTATCTTGCCATACTGTTCCTTCAATGGCATTAGGAAGAGGGGAATTCACGGTTAAATCAAAGGTATCATCAACCGTTGCCCCTACCAGATCGGTTGCCGTAATCGTTACGTTAAATGTTCCTAGTTCAGTCGCAATTCCATTGATAGTTTGAGTGGTACTATCAAAGCTTAAGCCATTAGGTAATCCACTTATATTGTAGCTTAAAGATGTATCCCAAGGATCCAGATCAGCAAAGGTATCAGAGGGAAGAAGCAAGCTAAAGGAAAGACCTTCGATGGCTGTTTGATCCCCAATGGGATTGAGTACTGTGGGCGCATTGTTATCTGTGGGTGAGACTAAAGCAATATTATCAAGTCCCCAATGATCATATCCCACGCCGAAATGATTAATTTGTCGCCAGCGTAACTGAGTAGCGCTATCAGGAATAACTTCAACAAGGGTGGTAAATTGACTATAGTTAAAAGTGTCGTAGGTATTAATTGCGCTCCACGTTACACCATCAGTGGTGTATTCCAGTACCACCTCATCCCCAAGATCAGCATTTTCACCACCATTGCGACCATCTCCATAAATAAAGTCAAATACTAGGATATTATCACTCCCTGAGAGGTCTAAGTAAGTCGTAGTTGCTTGTCGTTGTCCACTCCCATCAAAAAAGAGAGAATTACCATCACTACCAACAAATTGCTGATTTACTGTACCGTTATCAATCTGATCCCATTGTGTGCTATCTAGATTCGGATCAAAGTCATCCCCTGTAAAGTCTGAGGGTTCATTCACTACAGTAATATCAATGATTTGTAAGCCACTGGCTTCATCAGCTACATAAGAATAGTTGCTAACCACGGTTACAGTTGGGAATAAGGTATGATCAGGATCCAAAAGAGTCCTAGAAGTGGTAACATCTGCAGTGACTTGTAAGGAAATTTCTTGTTCGATGTGGCTGGTGGTAGTAGTCATGATCTTACCTTTAGCTTTGCTAAAAGAATAAAAGTGCTAAAAGACTAAAACAGGATATCAGGGGTTAGGGGTTAAGATAGGTTGAAGGGAAAATAAGGTAGTTAAGCTGCTAATGTTGGTCTAATCATCATAGCCACTTAATTTTGGAGCAAATAGGAGTTTTTAGTCTTCTAATTGCTCATTAGCCTTTCGTTTGCTTCCATAACGGGGTTAAGTTGGCTTCGATCAGCTCAATCAGTTGGTGCTTTCTGATTAATTGCGTAATAGGCTAAACTACTCCCATTTAGCGCTCACTCTTTACTTGACTGAATTAATTTAAGGTCGATTTTTCTCACGCCTCAAGCATTTTAAAACTCTGTTTTTATTGTCAGTCTTTTAATATCTAGTTTACCCTTTTTATGCGGAAATTATATCTCGAATTATATCTCTATATATCGAAATATTAAGTTTTTTATCTTTGGTGTTTACACTTTCAGGGCAATTTGAGCTAGGTTTCATAGGTATGGTTTGTTGAATAACCCTAACTGGTCACTGGTCACTGAAATGATTTTGACAGAAAAATTACTGAATTTTAGATGAAACAATCGACTACTTTTGACAATTATCACAATGACCACAATTAAATCCTTGAGCTTCTTGGTAAAAGCCAAAAGAAGATAATAAAAAACGCCATCGACAAAGCTTTGTGTTGAGATATTGACGCATTTCTAGCTGTCGTTGTTGTTGAGCAACTCCTGCCTGAACTAATGAAGTATTTTGCTGATTTTTGGTAAATTGATAATTAAACGGATCAATCCATTCCAACTTATTAGCTTGATACATCATAGATAGCGCTATTTCACCATAACGAAACTCCTCTTTAATCAGTTCAATATTGCCTTGAGGTGGAATTTGACTAGCAATGTGATTGGCTTGTAAATATTGGCGGTGCAGTTGTTTCAAGAAAAATTTGTAGCGCTCTTTATCACTTGGATCTAACCATCCTGTCGGTTCACTAATAAATGCTAAGGCTTTTGTTGGCTTCCCATCCCGTCCCCCCCGTCCCACTTCTTGCAGATATTCTGATAATAAATTGGGGACTTGAAAATGAACCACCCAACGCACATCAGGTTTATTAATACCCAAACCAAAAGCAGAGGTACAAATGACAAAAGGATAGTCGCCACTTAACCAGCGCTGTTCAATCTCCCGACGTTGGTGAGAACTTAACCCTGCATGGTAAGCCGCCGTTTTATAGTTAAGCTTTTGCAATTTTTGACAGAGTTTTTCCGATTCACGGCGAGAACGAACATAGACTAAGCCTGAGTCCCCTGGATGAGAACGAATTACTTTTAAGAGACGATGCTCACGACAAAGGGGAGACCAAGTGGTTTCTACCTGAAGGTGTAAATTAGGACGGTAGGGACTTTCACTAAAAATCTGAGGTTGTTTTAATTGGAGAATCTCTTTAATTTCTGCTTGGGTTGTGGGGTCGGCTGTAGCAGTAAAAGCAGCAATACTCCAAGAAGGAGCGCTACCTTGCTGTAACAGGGTTGGACGTACCATTCCTAATCGATAGTAAGTTGGACGAAAACTTTGACCCCATTGGGTGAGACAATGAGCTTCGTCAATAATCATACCATTGATCGGTAGTTGTAACTGGACTAATCGTTGCCAAACTCCTTGACTGAGAAGGGTTTCAGGAGAAAGGTATAATAATCTTAATCGTTGTTGTTCGAGGGCAGCAAAGACGGCCTGACGATGTTCCCTAGATAATTGATGATGGAGTAGGGCAGCCGGTAATTGTCGTTGTCGTAAATCTTGGACTTGATTTTCCATTAAGGCGACTAGAGGAGAAACCACCAAGGTTAAGCCCTGTTTGATTAAAGCAGGTAATTGAAAGCAAAGGGATTTTCCCGCCCCTGTGGGCATCACTACCATTGCATCTTGTCCTTGTAGCAGACATTGAATAATCTCTCCTTGGGGGGGACGAAAAGAGTCATATCCCCAAACCGTTTGGAAAGTGTGATGGATGCGTTGCCAATCATCAGAGGAAGAAAAATTCATGGTAGCTTAAACGATAGATACGAAGGGGAAGCACTGAACACCTTTGGCATTTTATCGAAAAATCTGAGGTTTATAACCTGTCCTTTTTCTTGTCCTCCTGCACCCTGTCTTCTGCCTCAAAGCCCTAACCTAAAAGATGACGTGAAAAGTCAGATATATTTTTAGATTAGGATGAACAAAATTGCAATCAGCCTCTATAATAGATAAACGTTGAAGCGATTTTAGGAAATCTTAAGATGGAAAGTGTTGCTTACATTCTCGTTTTAGCCATGTCTTTGGCAGTTCTCTTTTTTGCGATCGCCTTCAGAGAACCCCCCCGGATCGAAAAATAAGCTCTTTTAGCTAATTTTTCCCATTTAGTTGTTATTGTACCGCATATACTCTGAAACTGAGCCGATTACTGCGCTTTTCTTTCTCTAAAGGATTAAAAGCACTGCGGCTCAGGCTTCTTGTATTTTGAAACTAATTAGTAAAGTGATCAGTTTCTTTTAATGTGTTCCCATAAAACTTCTCATGCAATGTCCTTACTGTCAAAATACCAGTAGTCGTGTTTTAGAATCTCGTTCGTCTGAAAATGGTCAAAGTATTCGCCGTCGTCGAGAATGTCTAAAATGTAAGAATCGGTTTACAACCTACGAAAGAATCGAATTTGTGCCCATTACGGTTGTCAAGCAAAATGGCAAGAAAGAATTTTTTGATCGATCTAAGGTGTTAAGGGGAATGATTCGTGCCTGTGAGAAAACAGGTGTTTCTCTCAAGCGCTTAGAAGCGATCGTTGATACCATTGAAGCCCAATTACAACAAAACAGTCAGCGAGAAGTGACTACCCACGAAATCGGACAACAGGTATTACAATTCCTACGGAATGAAAGCGAAGTCGCCTATATTCGCTTTGCTTCAGTATATGGTAAATTTCAAGGCATTAAGGACTTTATCGCTACCTTAAATCAATTACAACAGGAAGAAGAACCCCCTCATCAGTGGAATGAATCCCCAATGGTATTAGATCAGATGAGCGTACCAAGGACTTAAGGAAAAGATATCCAAAAGGTTGAACCCTTCACAGTTATGATAGGAAATCAGAAGCTCAGTTCACCTGCTTACTGATAACTGATTATGACAACTACCCTTGAAACTGATTTACGGACATTACAACAAACTGCAACGAATGCGATCGCCAAAATCTCTGATTTAGACGACCTTGAACAACTTCGCATCACCTATCTAGGGAAAAAAGGAGAACTTTCGCAAATTTTACGGGGAATGGGTAAACTCAGTGCAGAAGAGCGCCCCCGTATTGGTTCACTGGCCAATGAAGTGAAAAATGCCCTGCAAAGTCAATTAGACGAACAATTTCAAGCCTTACAAAAAGCTAAACTCGAAGCCCAACTTGAAGCAGAAACCCTTGATGTCACCATGCCTGGTGTTAGTCGCAATTTAGGGCATATTCACCCCCTTAATAGCACCATTGACCGAGTATTAGATATTTTTGTTGGTTTAGGTTACACAGTCGCCACTGGACCCCATGTTGAGAGTGATTACTATAATTTTGAAGCGTTAAATATTCCCCCTGATCATCCCGCACGGGATATGCAGGATACTTTCTTTTTAACCGAGAATACCCTACTACGAACCCATACCTCTCCTGTGCAAATTCGCTATATGGAAAGCCATGAACCCCCCATTCGGATTGTGGCACCTGGACGGGTTTATCGACGGGATACGGTGGATGCAACTCACTCGGCGGTATTTCATCAGGAAGAATTATTAGCAGTGGATAAAGGACTAACCTTTACGGATCTTAAAGGAACGATTAAAGAATTTTTACGACAAATGTTTGGTGAAGAATTGCCTGTGAAATTTCGTGCTAGTTATTTTCCGTTTACCGAACCTTCGGCGGAGGTAGATGTTCAATGGAAAGGAAAATGGTTAGAAGTTATGTGATGCGGTATGGTTGATCCCAATGTGCTTAAAGCAGTTGGTTATGATCCTGAAGTTTATACTGGATTTGCGGCTGGTTTAGGAGTAGAACGTTTTGCGATGGTACAGCATCAAATCGATGATATACGGCGCTTGTATCAAAGTGATTGGCGCTTTTTACAACAGTTCTAAGA
>JBFRWQ010000512.1:0-5670 GCA_051439665.1 Microcystaceae cyanobacterium
ACCAGTGGTATTCGTTTGGGAACACCAGCCATGACCACCAGAGGAATGAAAGAAGACGAATTCACCGAGATTGGTGATATTATTGCGGAATATCTCCTTAACCCAGAGGATAGTACCATCCAAACCCAATGTCGTCGTCGGGTGGCTGCTCTATGTGAAGGGTTTCCCTTGTATTCCCATCTCACAATTCCAGTCCCGATGATGGTTTAATGCTGAGAAGGCAAAAGTACAGTAATCTAGGGGAAACTTGTGATCATGAACCTCCCCCTAACCTGTTAGACGAATGCGAATTCCCAATGAACTTTACCATCTGATTGCCTTTGCGATCGCCCTTTTGGTTGTCCTGTGTATGACTCCTGTTGTCAGACATTTTAGTTTAGCCAAAGGAGTCGGCGTTGATCGTCCCAACCACCGCAAAATGCACAGTCAGCCAATGGCTCGTTTAGGGGGTGTCTCCATCTTTACTGGATTTTTATTGTCCCTCCTGATCACTTGGTGGTTAGGAGGGTTTGGCTGGTTACCCCCTGAAAAAGAATGGGAAATTTGGGGGGTTGCATTTGGCGCAGTGGCTTTCTTCTTATTGGGGTTAGGGGATGATTTATTTGGCTTACCGGCCATCACTCGCTTGATCTTACAGATGGCGATCGCTACCGTAACCTGGCAGATGGGGGTTCGTATCGAATTTTTATCTATTCCCTTCTACGGTTTAGTAGATATAGGTTGGTTGAGTCTCCCCCTTACCCTCTTCTGGTTGGTGGGAATGGTTAACGCCATTAATTGGCTAGATGGGTTAGATGGACTAGCTGCTGGAATTTGTGGAATTTCGGCAGTTGTCATGCTTATTTTAAGTATTTTTATGGAACAACCGGCGGCAGCGCTCATTGCTGCAGCCTTAGCAGGTGGCTCATTGGGCTTCTTACGGTATAACTTTAACCCCGCCCAAATTTTTATGGGAGATGGGGGCGCTTACTTTATGGGGTTTACCTTAGCAGGTGTGGGAGTAATTGGGCTAGTGAAAACCGCCGCAGTCACAACAGTTGCCGTGACAGCCGTATTATTACCCTATATAGTTTTAGCGGTTCCCCTCCTAGATATGTCTGCTGTGATTATTTCTCGTATCACTACAGGCAAATCCCCTTTTATTGCCGATAAACGTCATATACACCATCGCTTAATTAAGGCCGGTATTTCCCATCGTCAAACCGTCTTATTTATCTATGCGTTAACCCTCTGGGTGGGTAGCTTGGCTTTGGGGGTGTCTAATATTCCCAGTGGTTGGGGCTATGCAATAGGGGCAACTGTATTACTTATTTATTTGGGGTGGCAAGCATGGCGTGATCGTCATAAGTCTGGCCATTAGGGAAGAGGGGGGAGTGTGGGGAGTGTGGGGAGTGTGGGAAGAGGGAGAATAATTGAAACCAATAAACCAGCAAACCTGAAAATGCCACTACTCACTGCCAGACTTAATGTAGCAACCTGTATTTGCATCTAGTAGTTCAACTTGTCTTAACTGCTCTAAATTAGCTGATCCCGTACAAAAAGCCGCAATTTTTAACTCATCTATTAATAGACTGAATTTTTCATAGACAGCTTTTCCCTTATGGTTAGCTTCTGCTAAAAAGGGCGCTGCACTTCCCACTAGGGTTGCCCCTAATGCGATCGCTTTAGCCACATCTACCCCACTACGAATTCCCCCACTGGCAAAAATAGGTAATTGGGGAACTACTTGAGAGACTTGTTGTAAGCAGACTGCCGTAGGAATGCCCCACCCTGCAAAACAATGGGCTAACTTACGATAATAGGGATCTGGCTGTCGATAAGCTTCTACTTCACTCCAACTGGTGCCCCCAGCGCCCGCCACATCGATCGCTGATACCCCACAATTGGCCAAACGACGAGCCACTTTACCACTAATTCCATTGCCTACTTCTTTGGCAATAACAGGGACTGATAATTGGGAGGTTAGGGTTTCAATTTTAGAATAGAGGTTTCCCCACTGGCGATCGCCCTCTGCTTGAACCGCTTCCTGTAGGGGATTCAGATGTAAAATAAGAGCATCAGCTTCAATCATTTCCACGGCTTTTCGGGCTTGCTCAATTCCATAACCATAATTAAGCTGTACTGCCCCTAAATTGGCAAATAACACCACATCAGGAGCAACTTTTCGCACCTGGTAAGTTTCTGCTAAGGACTCATTTTCCAAGGCCGCCCGTTGAGATCCCACTCCCATTGCAATCCCTAATGCTTGTGCTGCTTCAGCAAGATGTAAATTAATGACACGAGCAATTTCTGTTCCCCCTGTCATGCTACTAATCAGGATAGGAGCGCTTAACTGGCGCTGCCAGAGGGTTAAACTAAGATCAACCTCGTCAAGACTGATTTCTGGTAAAGCATTATGTTCTAGTAAAAAGCGCTCAAATCCTGTTGTAATTCCCTTAGCATCAACATTTTTTTCTAAAACAATGTTAATATGTTCTGCTTTGCGGTTTTTAGTTAATTCGTCCATCTTTTTAAGGGTGAGGATCAATAGTTTTCATTTTAACAGCAATGCGGCGAACCTGCCTAAATTTGTGATAAAATACTTAATAATTTACTGTTTTAAACTTAAATTCCATGAATTCAGCCAAAGAATCTTTGATTATTGCCCAAGATGTGGAAAAATGGTATGATAATGGCTTCCACGTTTTAAAAGGCATTAATCTCACAGTTAGTAAGCAGGAAGTTGTTGTGATAATGGGACCCTCTGGGTCGGGTAAATCTACCTTTATTCGTACCTTTAACGCTCTTGAACCCTATCAAAAAGGTAAAATCATGATCGATGGGATTGAACTGTCCCATGATTTAAAAAATATAGAAACCATTCGGCGAGAAGTGGGTATGGTTTTTCAGCAATTTAATTTATTTCCCCATTTAACCGTTTTAAATAATGTCACCTTAGCGCCGATTTGGGTTCGTCGTTCTCGTAAAGAAAAAGCTGAAGAAACAGCCCGACAACTCTTAGAAAAGGTGGGAATTTTAGAACAAGCCCATAAATATCCAGGGCAATTATCAGGGGGACAACAACAACGGGTAGCCATTGCCCGTGCCTTAGCAATGCAGCCTAAAATTATGCTATTTGACGAACCCACATCTGCTTTAGATCCAGAGATGATCAAAGAGGTATTAGATACCATGCGAAATTTAGCAGATTCAGGAATGACAATGGTATGTGTCACCCATGAGGTAGGATTTGCTAGGGAAGTGGCTGATCGGGTGGTATTTATGGATCATGGGAAAATTGTCGAAATTGCTGCACCGGAGGACTTTTTTAATTATCCCCAAGCAGAGAGAACTAAACAATTTTTATCACAAATTTTATGATATTTAAAGGAGAAATAATGCAACAGTTTGATGTCGTTATTATTGGAGCCGGTCCTGCTGGGGGACAATGTAGCCGTTTATTAAGTGAATTAGGCTATTGTGTCTTATTAGTTGAACAATTAGAAAATTTTCAACAACATAATTTTTCCAGTGCAGCTAGTCCCCTAGAAACCCTAGACTTATTTAAAATTGATCCTAATACGGTAGCTGCTTATTGGCAAAAAATCGAGATTGTTTCAACAAATGTTTACCGTTCTTGGAGTGCAGATAAGCCATTAGGAGTAATCTTTGATTTTGCAAAATTAAGGCAATTTTTAGCAGAAGATACTTTAACCAATGGGGGAGAGGTTTGGTTAAGTCATCGTTATCTTAACTATGAACAAACGGCTGATCAAACATTGGTTACTTTACAAAAAAGAAAAGGCGAAAAAGTCACTATTGCAACTAAAGTGTTAGTGGATGCGACAGGATATACTAGAGCCGTTATTTACCCGAATAAGAAAGAAAAGCCTACCTTTTCCAAAGGGATCGGAATTGAATATTTAATCAAAGTTGAGCCAGATATTTATCAAAAATATGCTGATTCTTTGCTCTTCTTCTTAGGTTATCAATGGAGTCCCAAAGGATATTCATGGATCTTTCCAATGGATGATCATTGTTTAAAAGTTGGGTCAGCTTTTATCGAGGGAAATCATAAAATTATCACAGAGCTTAAGCCCTTAAGATATTATCTGGAACAAATTATTGAAAATTATATTAAGATTGAACAATATCAGTTGATTGAAAGTCATGGCTCAATTTTAGACTATTCTTCAGGATTAAATGATATCTATTATCAAGATAATGTCATTGCCATTGGAGATGCGGTTTCAACGGTTAACTGGTTGGGGGGTGAAGGTATTAGACATGGAATGCAAGGAGCGGAAATTGCTGCTAAATATATTCATCAGTATTTAGAAGGGAAAATCAATGATTTTTCTGCCTATCAAGCTGAATCTAAAGCCCGTTTTGCCACCCGTTGGAATCAATGTGATGCAATTAGTCAAAAAGTCTATTTGGAATATAGCGATCAAAGAATTGATCAAGGGGTTAACTATCTAAAATATCTCAATACTCAAGATATGATGGATATTTTATTTTATTATCAATTAGAAAAAGCGTCTAAGGGATTAAAACAGTATTTTGCTAAAAAATTAGATAACTTTAAACAGTGGCTGTTTAGTTTATTAAATAATGTTCTAAAATAGGAAAGGTAATATAGCAAATCATTATGCTTATTTCTAATACTTCCTCCTTAGCCATACCTTGTCCCTGCGGAAGCCAAAAGTTATTAAACCAGTGCTGCGGTGTATATCTACAAGGACAGTTACCTGCTCCTACCGCCGAGAAACTGATGCGATCTCGCTATTGTGCCTACTGCTTGAAAAATATAGATTACTTATACAATACTGAACATCCCACTCATCGTAAACCCAATAGCAGAGAATTGATTGCTGCTACTGTAAATAGTATGACATGGCGAGGTTTAACTGTACTTGCTACCGAAGCAGGACAACCCGAAGATCAAACAGGTATAGTTGAATTTGTTGCAGTATATCAACAAGGAAAGTCTGTGGCTCAACTCCATGAGCGCTCGAACTTTATCAAGGAAAAAGGACAATGGTTTTATACTGATGGAGAGATATTACCACCTCTACGACCGAAAAAGAATGAACCTTGTTGGTGTAAAAGTGGCAAAAAGTTTAAACAATGTCATGGTAAAGTCAGGTAAACGGTAAGACATTCTTATATTGTCTTAACTATGATTTATCTGATTAAATGATGGACTATGATTAAGGGATGTTGATGTTTGGGAATTTTGAAAAAGAGGCGATTTTTTCTTTCACTTACATTAACCCATAAAATCAAAGATAAAATTTTAAATCAGTGTGATAGGATACTGACTACAAATATAGCAGTACAAAATAAGGTTAGGACATTAAAGATCCTTGAAACCCAGTCACAGCCTACTCCTGCCTACTGCCTCCTGCCCTCTGCCTTGTGCGTAGCACAACAGAATTATCATTAACAAACCAAAGAAAAACATGAGTATCTAACAATAAATTCATTTCATGTATTCCTAAAAATCTTCAAGAGGTGCATCAAAGTCCTCACTCATCCATATTTTACCTCTAGCACTTCCTCGTTTTAAGGGTCGCTTGATAGGCGAAATTTTTACAACTGGCTTGTCATCTTTAGTGATTACAATATCTTCCCCCTTAATTGCTAAGTCAATCAGTTGTGAAAGATGGGATTTAGCTTGATCTATAT
>JBFRWQ010000513.1:0-3250 GCA_051439665.1 Microcystaceae cyanobacterium
CAAACAAGAACAATGGATGGCTAGACAAGTTCATGATCTGCCTTGCATTATGGTAGGGGTAGGGGCAGCCTTTAGCTTTCACAGTGGGATGGTTTCTCAAGCGCCCCGATGGATGATGAAATGGGGATTAGAATGGTTATATCGTCTGGTAACAGAACCTAAAAGACTTTGGAAACGATACTTAGTTAATAATCCCTGCTTTTTAGTCCTCTTTGCTATACAGTGGCTGAAATCAGTAATCAGTAATCAGGATCAAAAATAGAGATTGCGCTCAAACTTGTTGATCCTGATAAGATAGCATTAGATCACTCTATTGGAAATAATTATGGCTGAAGAAACCAAAACTGCCCCTAAAGCGCCCGCCAAAAAACAAAAGAAACCAACGCCAGAAGATAAACCCTTCAAAGAGTTTATGGAGCAGGAATTTATGCCAAAACTCAAAGATACACTAACAAATGGCGGATTTTCCCAGATTGACCTAAGTTTTGTGGAGCAACCAATCCCAGTCAAAGGAGTTGACACCTCTAAGTCTTACTGGCAAGTGGTGGGAAAATGGGCAGACAAACAACGCCAATTTAATATTTATTTCATGGAAGAAGATATTAAGAAACAAAAAGCTTTTTCCTATACGGTTGATGGTGGTCAAGCCAGTACCCTAGAATCCTTTATGATCGATGAACGAAAAGTCACCTGCGCTCTAATGGTTTTATATACCCTACAACGCCTGAATGGTCAAAAATGGCTGACGGGAAATTAGGTGAATCGTCAAAACTCTTGTTAACTTGCTTGATTTTGAGGAATCTCTGAAAAAATGCGTGTATTTGTCTTATTATTTAATGCAGGAACGGATAAAGAGGGTATCCATACCTTGCAGATCGGTGATCGCCACAAAATCCTCATGTTTAAATCAGAAGACGATGCGACCCGTTACGCCCTTTTGCTAGAAGCCCAGGATTTTCCTGTCCCCACCGTAGAAGCGATCGATTCAATGGAAATTGAAGAATTCTGCCGTCAAGCTGACTATGATTGGGAAATGGTGGACGAAGAAAAGTTAACCATGCCTCCTGAGCAAAATGCCAACAGTTTAGACTGGGAAAATGAAAAACCACCAGAAACACCCGCTCCCCCTTCAGATAGCGAAATGTCTTCAGATGAACTTGATCGAATTCGTCGTCAATTAGAAGGGTTACTTTAGGCAAAATCTCCCTAGTTACACTTTAACGCTTAAGTAAAAACCTCCAACCATCACATTTAATTGGTTGGGGTCACTTACCCATCTCGTAATACATAACCCACACCTCTCACGGTATGAATCAATCTTTTTTGACCCTCTCCTTCTATTTTTAGGCGTAGATAGCGAATATAAACTTCAATGACATTAGAAGCTCCTCTAAAATCATAGCCCCAAACATTGTCTAGGATTTGCTCCCTTTTTAGAACTTGACGGGGGTTAGCCATTAAATATTTTAAGAGTTCAAATTCCTTCATGGTTAGGTCAATGGGTTGTTCTTTCAACCACAAGCAGCGACTGGTTAAATCTAAGATCAAATCACCAAACTGCATCTGTTCAACTTTATGCTCAGAAGGTTGTAAGTAAAAGCGAATTAACTGAATTAGGGTTTCTGAACGATAGGGAAGCGCTAAATAATCATCCGCACCGGCTTCTAAACAAGCACTCCGTTCTTCCACACTATCTGAAGCCAAAACCATCAGTATATATAGTAAATGTCCCTGTTCCCGTTCCCGTAACTGACGGCAAAATTGTAGGGTTTCTTTTCTATGATGAACGTGATCAACCATAATCAAACTAGGTTGAAGTTGTTCAATCTCGATCAACGTCTGCTTAAAGGTTGAGACGATGGTTGGGATATAGCCTAAATCTTGAAGATCTAGACTAGCACTTTGATTAAATTCTTCTTCTGTTTGGATTAACAGAATATAAGAACTGGGGCTACTTTTTTCCATTGTCTAGGAATTAGGGGTTTATTCGGGAAAAATTTGGGTAACGACCCGATCTTGGGGATCTCCGGTTACCACCAAATTAGTGATCGTTTCTCCTTGAATTAAGCCATGAGCTTGTGTCCCTGTCAAATTAAAAGGGGGTTTATTTCTTTTGTAAACAACATTTCCTGTGGCGGCGATCGTTTGACCTGATAAATCATACACCATATCTTCACTGTATAGATTGCCTTCGTCTTTGGGACTCTTTCCCCTCACACCACCCTGTAGATGAATCACTTCTGTTTGGAGATTGGCTACCCCTTGATTAGCTGCTAAAGTAACGTTATCAGGTGTATGACGCAGTTGAATGGGTTGATCGCTAGAAACGACCCGATCTTGGTATTGCCAACGAATAATACTAGCTGCAATCTGCACAGGGGGTTCTAGAGAATTATATTCTATGTCTTTTTTAATGGTCACTAGATTAGCGCTTAATTGAACGATCGCTTGGGCTGCTTTTACCTTATCAGTAATCACATTTTGCTCATAGCGAGTCATTTCTAGGGGTTGATCAGCAATAATTTGTTGTTGAGGAATTTGCCAAAGCAGATGCTCAGTTTTCAGTTGTAATTTAGGCTCTCGGCTGGTAGCAACAATTTGGCCAGAGAGGGTTAATTGCTGTTCTCTGGCGCTATACTGGGCACGATTGGCTTCTACATCGATATTGGGATCATTTCCTTTGAGAGGTTGCTTAATAATTAACTGACCCGCTTCAGGCTGCCATTCTACCTCGTCAGAGCGCAAAACGGCTTGATTACGAGGATCAACGGCGACAATATTTTCCCTTAAAATAATATTTTCTCCATTACGGTTAATTTCACCTTTTTTAGCGCTAATTTTTAAAACAATTTCCCCATCTTGAAAGATATTCCCCTTAATTTTTTTTAAATAGGCAGTTTGTTGATCAGCAGAATAATTTGCTTCATCTACTTGGATTTTCCAAAGCATTTCTCCTTTGATATTAGATTGCTCAAGGGTAGCATTATTGAGACTCAGCCGACTATCGAGATCGGGAGATGGGGTTGGTGTGGGGGTTTGGCTTTGAGGAGATGGGGAAGATTGACAAGCCACTAAGGTTAAGAGGGTTAAGCTAATGATACTATGTCTGAGGAGCGATCGCCCCCTCTTTTGAGGGGATAAAATAGCTGAGTTGAAGCAATGTTTCATGAGGGGTAGGAGTTCAGTGAATAAGCAGGTTTCATTATAAACAATGATCAAGAGTAATGAGTCATTTTACTGATCCCCTTGT
>JBFRWQ010000514.1:0-7851 GCA_051439665.1 Microcystaceae cyanobacterium
GGTCAGGAGGATATTTAAAGGTTTCAATCTCAGATTCTGGATTGCAATCATTCAATTGGCCTTCTGCTTCCTGCCTTGTTATACCAAATCCAGTTAACAAAACCCAGTTATCACTCTCTGGGCAAGAATCTCCCCCCTCTCCCCACTCTTCCCCATCTCTACCAAAACTAGGTTTTATAAGTCGGATTTGGTATCATTCCTGCCTTCTCCTTTTTGTAGTAACTTTTCAACAGTTTAAAACACTCTATATCCTTTTTTATATTTTTCAATTATTGTTTTCCTAATAAAAGTGTTTAAAGATTTGTTTCGTTGTATGTAGTAATCTAAAGTAATTTAAAGTTAGATTTATTTAAGTTAATTGAGTAAATTAAAGTTAGATTTATTTAAGTTAATCTAATCGTTGATTTTTAGATTTATTTAATTTAATCTGCCAATTTAATCGTGTAAATATTAAGATAACCATCCCAATTGTGTATTAAAGGTGATATGATGAGCGAGAATACCCAAATGATTATCTGTAAAGGAACTTCAGGTCTAGGAAATCGAATACTTGCAGCTTGTACGACCCTCTTGTATTCCCGAATTAGCAACCGCAAGTTTTTGATCGACTGGAGAGATGATTCCTATTCCAATGGTCAAGGCAATTCATTCCCTACTTTTTTTGATTGCTTCAGTCCACTTTATGTCAAAGAAATGCCCCCTAGCATCTTGAATGGCAACTCTATTTACCCAAAACTGTGGAACGGTAATCTTGAGCAAACATTTGGAGGCTTAAGAGCTCAATTGAATATGAAGGGCTATCAAGATATGTCTTTTGATGTATCTCAGCGTGATTATGATAGTGATGTTCTCGTTTTCTGCGCCTATACCCACAAAATTAGGGCAATGAATTCCCTTTTTACAGGAGAATTTGAATATCTTTCTGAATTAGAAACGAATGACATTCTTCGTTCCATCCTGAGACAAATCAAGTTAAAAGGGCATATCTACGAAGCTATTCAAAGATACAAAGAAACACACTTTGGTTTTCCCACCATCGGCGTACATGTGCGCAATACAGACATGAAAATTTCTCCTGAAATACTTATAAATAAAGTAAAGACTGTGTTATCCAATACTCAGGGAGAAAAAATATTTTTAGCAACGGATGCGAAAGACACGATTGATTTGTTTAGAGATGCTTTCGGAGATCGGGTAATCACGACTGAGAAGTGGTTTGCCCCTAATGGTGAGCGACTACATCAGAATTGGGATCAATGTCCAGATAGAGAGCAAAATGGCATTGAAGCCTTGACAGATATGTACTTACTGGCAGAATGCGATCGCTTGGTCTTTTCATCTCAATCCACATTTGGTGTTGTTGCTTCTTTATTAAGCAAGGCTGAGAAAAAACATCTTTATGATGTGCGAAACAATGCGCAAAACAAAAACTTGATCACACGCATTCATAATAAGCTGAGAAAAAACATCTTTATCATGAGCAAAATCACAAGTTCGTCAAATGTATTTAAAACAAGCTAGGACTCTTTCCATCCCATCAAAGAAACTCCCAGAAACTGAATCTTACTTAGATAAATTCTGGGAGTTTGGGCAGTCTGGGGGGAACAGGTGTGTTGTTGGGCTTTAGCCCTAACTAAAACAGGACGTAATAGATAATAATTGGGTGCATTAGGATTAAGGCTTGTAGTAAACCCTTTAGGGCGATTTCTAAGGGCTAAAGCCCCTACTACGAGCAATTGCTATTGCCTCATTTTAGGTGAAACAGTCCACTAGGATTTCTCAATTGATCAAGAAAGTTCTCCACAATCGGCAATCACAATTGTTTTACTGGTTTGCCCACTTCTTGACCCCAAAGATTCGATCTGTTGAACGATATCCAATCCTTCAGTGACTTGACCAAAAACCACGTGCTTCCCATCAAGCCAAGGTGTCTCAACGGTTGTAATAAAAAATTGAGAACCATTGGTATTCGGTCCTGCGTTAGCCATACTGAGAAGACCAGGGCCTGTGTGTTTTAGGTTAAAATTTTCATCAGCAAACTTCATCCCATAAATAGATTCTCCCCCTGTTCCATTACCTCGTGTAAAATCGCCTCCTTGGAGCATAAACTGGGGGATCACACGATGAAAGACTGACCCTTTGTAATGTAATGCTTTGCCCGATTTTCCCGTTCCTTTTTCACCTGTACATAATGCTCGGAAATTTTCTGCCGTCTTGGGAACATCATCACCGAATAAACCAAAGACAATGCGACCAAGGGGTTCATTATCTACTGTAATATCAAAGAAAACTGACTGTGTAATAGTTGCCATTGTTGTCGTTTTTGTAGTTAGAATGAAGAGGTGAGAGAGACGTTTGAGCCAACGCCTCTACACAACAGAGAATGACCTTATTTATTCGGTTGAGGAGTCATTCGTAAATAGGGTTTAACTTCAGTAACCCCTTTAGGGAATTTCTCTTTAGCTTCTTCTGTCGAAATGGAAGGAACAACCACACAATCATCCCCATCTTGCCAATTAGCAGGAGTTGCCACTTGATGATAATCAGTTAACTGTAATGAATCAATGACCCGTAAGATCTCATCAAAGTTACGCCCTGTACTAGCAGGATAGGTTAAACTGAGGCGAAGTTTCTTGCTAGGATCAATGATAAATACGGATCTAATGGTCAGATTATTCAAAGAATTGGGATGAATCATGCCATAGAGATCAGCCACTTTACGGTCTGGATCGGCAATAATAGGATAATTCACCGTTGTGCTTTGGGTTTCGTTAATATCGTTAATCCAGCCCTTGTGAGATTCTACATCATCTACACTTAACGCCAGTACTTTTACATTACGTTTCTCAAATTCAGGCTTCAGACTGGCAACTGTTCCTAATTCTGTGGTACAAACAGGAGTGTAATCAGCAGGGTGAGAAAAGAGAACAACCCAGCTATCACCAATCCATTCATGGAAAGAAATCGTTCCTTCGCTGGTGTCTTGGGTAAAATCGGGAACAACATCCCCTAATTGAAGTGCCATAACTATCTCTCGATCTAAATATAATCAGCAATCTCTAATCGTGCCATAGAGAGGGTCAGGTTTAGATAAGCGCTTAGAATGTCTTAACAATTTTCCTAAAAACATTGATACTTACCGATGATCAAAAAATTCCCTTTTTATCTTCTTAGTTTTCCTTTGTTGCTTTTACTGGGAGGAACTCAAGCACCTCAGCGCTATTCTTCCGATTTAGACACGTTAAGCGGTAATCTTCGCCTGACGCTTAAACATGGTGTGTGGAAATTGTGGGAAGAAAAGCCCATTTATCAAGATATGACCCTAGATTTAGTATGCGATCGCGGTCAATGTCAACCGCACATCTGGGGACATTCGGCTCGGTATAACAAAGAAGTGGATCATTTAGGGGAAATTATGGCTCAAAAAGTTGATAATCTCTGGCATTTACAGATTAACCTTAATATCCAACCCCATCCTTTTCAAACAGAAGTTTCACCTGCAACCTATAAAATTCAACTGATTCCCCAAAAAGACAAATTAATCGGGAGTTATCAAGGTAAATTTAACGGAAAAAGATTAAGCGGAGGTGTCAAAAGTAAAGTAACTCCTCATTGGCCAATTTCTGTCCCTAATCATCAACTGCTTCTTCCCCAAGAACATCCTCGTCTTGCTTTTCGTAAATCTCAGCTTCCGGCCTTACGAGAAAAAGCTCAAACACCCGTTGGAAAGGCTATTTTAAAGCAACTTAACGAAAGCTTACAACAAAAAGTTTACTATCAAGCATTCGTTCCGAATGGGGGCTATCATGGAGCGGGTCATTGTTTTTTAGCTGTACTTAATCAAGATAACACCGCAGCCGAAACCGGGTGGCAATTGGTACAAAATTCGATGCAACAACCAGAAGATAATCTCTTAAAACAATCTCCCATTGTGGCGGGTGTAGCGCTGGCTTACGATATGTGTTATGACTTCTGGACTGCTCAACGTCGTCAGCAGGTCACTAAATGGTTAGAAAAAAAAACTTATGCTCTAATCCGAGGAGGAACAGCCAAAAATGGCTGGAATGGGAACGCAGTGAGTAATTGGAATGCAAGGGCGAGAGGTGCTGCTGCTTTAGCAGCCTTAGCCATTATGGATGAACCTAGTTTATCAGCAACAGAGACTCATTTAACGATGGAATCTCAAGCAATGATCGCTCAACGTAATCTTAAGCGCTATCTAGAGACAGCAATTGGCGATCGTGGATTTGGCACAGAGGGGGATTTTTATAGTACTGAACCCTGGGTATTAAGCGTGATTCCTGCCTTAATTGCCTATCGTAATATCATGGGTCAAGATTTAATCACCAATGCTAAACCAGAGTGGTTTTTGCCCCATTATGTCATGCGAGCCATTCCCCAACCCGATCTTCCTATCTCTAGCTATGGTCGCCATCGTAATTACTTAGGGGGATCTTTATTCGCAATGGGATTAGATTTAGTTTCTCCAGAGGCTTTACCCAGTGTGATGTGGTTATATGAACAACAATTAGGATTAGAGGGAAATCAAACTTTTGGGATTAATCGACAATATCAACCTCATCAAGCAATTTATGCTTTGATCGGCTATCCTCTTAATGTTGAGCCGATTAATCCTGGGAATTATTATCAAAATGTCTTTGTTGATCAAGACACTGGATTATATGTTTTTCGTAATCAATGGCAAGATAAAGATGATATCGTCACCAGTATTTATGCTAAACGTAAATTAGTGGGAGGATGGTCATTTCCTGATCTGGGTAGTTTTCGCATTTGGGGCTTAGGTCAAGAATGGGCAAAAGCAGGAATCTCTGAACTAAATTGGGACAATGAAAATGTGGTAGTAATTCCTCAGATTGAACCTTGGAAGCGGGGTGAAGTTATCCGCTTTGATCCTCACTCTAATGGGTCTGGTGTGGTTAGTTTATTAAGTCATTTGATCAGAGTTAAAGATGGAGATTCAATTGTTACAACATCTTGGTTAAGGTCTTATGGGGTAGATTATAGTGGTTCTTCTGGTAGTTCGGGACTCTTTGTCATTGTCGATCACTTTTTAGACGATGGAGCAGCGAAACCGTTTCAAGATAAAACTTGGTTGATGCAAACAGAGGGTGAAGTTAGTATTAAGGATAACACATTTTTAATTCAAGGAAGCAATGGAGCAACCTTAAAAGGAACATTTATTACACCAGAATTGGTTAATATCAGTTACCAGAAAAATGAATTAGGGGGACAAATTAAAGCAACTGGAGGGGATAGTTTTTTTGTGGTAATGAGTCTGCAAAAAGGAACGATTCCAGAGGTTAAAACCAATGGGCTAGGCTTGAATTCAGTTGTCAAAGTAGGACAACAAACTATAATCTATCAGGATGGTCAAGTGGTCTTTACAAAATTAGATTAGGATCAAACATAACCTCATCATTGTATAATTAACCCTATCTCTTTGATCTAAGATTGCCCAATAATTGTCATTTACCTATGGATACCAAAGCATTTAAGCGCTCCTTACAACAATCAGATAACTATCATCGTAGAGGATTTGGCCACGAAGATGAGGCCAAAGATGCTCTGAATACAGAATATCAAAGCTCTTTGATTCAAGAGATTCGCCAAAGTAACTATACCTTAACCAGAGGAAATGTTACGATTCGTTTAGCAGAAGCTTTCGGCTTTTGTTGGGGGGTTGAACGTGCTGTAGCTATGGCCTATGAAACTCGTCAACATTTTCCCAATGAATCTCTCTGGATTACTAACGAGATTATACATAATCCAGGGGTTAATAATCGTTTAAAAGAAATGAATGTCAATTTTATTGAAGTAACAGAAGGAGAAAAAGACTTTTCCGTAGTAGGAGCAGGTGATGTGGTTATTTTACCTGCATTTGGAGCAAGTGTGACTGAAATGGAATTGCTTAACAACAAAGGATGTACTATTGTGGATACAACCTGTCCTTGGGTATCTAAGGTATGGAATTCTGTTGAAAAGCATAAGAAAAAGGATTATACATCGATTATTCACGGAAAATATAAACATGAGGAAACCATTGCCACCAGTTCTTTTGCAGGAACTTACCTAGTGGTGTTAAATCTAGATGAAGCCCAATATGTCTGTGATTATATCCTGAAAGGAGGAAATAAGGACGAATTTATGGCAAAATTTAAGAATGCTCATTCTCAAGGCTTTAATCCCGACCAAGATTTACAGCGCTTGGGAGTTGCCAATCAAACCACCATGTTAAAAAGCGAAACTGAAGCCATTGGTAAGTTATTTGAGCGTACCATGATGCAAAAATATGGAACAACGGTTTTAAATGAGCATTTTATGAGTTTTAATACCATCTGTGATGCCACCCAAGAGCGCCAGGATGCTATGTTAGACCTAGTAAAAGATGATTTATCCTTAATGATTGTCATTGGTGGCTTTAATTCTTCTAATACGACTCACCTACAGGAAATCTCAATTGAACATAATATTCCTTCTTACCATATTGATAGTGCAGAACGGATTATATCGGCTCAAAAAATTGAGTGTAAACCCTTGGGGAAAGACTTAGAAATCGCTGAAAATTGGCTACCTGATGGTCAAATTACGGTTGGGGTGACATCGGGCGCTTCTACCCCTGATAAGTCAGTGGAAGATACCATTAAACGAATTTTAGACCTAAAATCTGAAGTCGTTTTAGTGACCAGTAATTAGTTATAGCAAATCCAGTTTATATACCCAAGTTATAAATGAGGCAAGGCAGGGATTAATTGATGGGGGTTTTTAGCAGAAGCCAAAAATCTCCTCAATCTTATCTAATCCTACTCAATCTTAAACCATATAATTGATACCCTATCTCATTTATTTCTCTCTAAGATTGATAACCTAAAGTAAATAAGACAATACTTTCGAGTTGATTAATAGTGTTTAAACTTAATTTTCCAACTTTACGGCGTAAACGGGTTTTATCTAAGACTCTTAATTGATGACATAAAGCAACTGAATCTTGATTTAAACCCCCTTCATTTTTGAGAATGAGTAAACAACTAGGTAAAGAACTTCGTCTTAAATTAGTAGTTAAAGGAATGGTAATAATGGTTGTTGTAAATTGAGAGATGGTATTCTCTTGAAAGATAATTACTGGACGTATTCCAGCTTGTTCAGATCCTTGTGTGGGGTTAAGAGTAGCGACCCAAATTTCTCCTCGTTCAATTTTCATAGTTGATCTTCTTGGATTAATAAGTCAGCATATTCATTCATTCCTACTTCCGCAAGTTGACGATCTTCTTCAGCAAATTCTTGATAAAGTTTGGCTAATTTTTCTGTATTAAAGTTAGGTTTAATTAATTTTTCTCTAAATTTTAGAAAGGTAATGAAATCAGCAACTTGGTTCAGTTGGTCTTCGTTTAGATGATTAAGTTGTTGATTTATTTGTTCTTGAGTAGTCATTGTTTTTAGTCAGTGAAATTAAATGAGTGTTAATTGATTTCCGTTGCTTGGTTTCTTGAACGCACCTTTATCTTGAATGAAGGGTAGTGTAGTAAAAGATATAGGGAGTCATCAGATAAGCTAAGACACATTTAAACTGAGTAAAGCGTAAATCACTCCTGCCTCCTGCCCGACGACCCAACCAAATTTAGCTGCTTAACCTTAACAGCTTATCTACTATAACTCAGACAAGTTCTGGATTACCCAATCTAATTGTTGCTGATTAAGGTGAGGAAACATAGGTAAAGAGAGGATTTGGCCACACAGCGCTTCTGCGTGGGGAAAATCTCCAATCTGATAACCTAAGTAGCGATAAGCAGGTTGTAAATGACAGGGAAGGGGGTAATGAATTCCAGTTTGAAC
>JBFRWQ010000515.1:0-10874 GCA_051439665.1 Microcystaceae cyanobacterium
TATCGTAGGATGGGTTAGGCACAGGGACAGTTTATAGGAAAACCTTATAACTTTTAATTTGTGCCGTAACCCATCGCAGGGTGTTTGTATATTTTAATACACTCTTCACCACAAGATCGGGAGAGCCGGAAGGTTTGCCCACCAAATATCTCCTCTTTGAATTACCATTGTTCTACTGTTAGGGAACTAAACTGCATTTGGGAAATTTCATCAGGAAGGTTACTATTTTGATGAGCATAAACTTGATTAAGTTGATCGGTAATTTGATAAGATTGGGTATCTTTAAGATAAGCAGTGATGGCTTGGGTATAAAGTTCACTGCGACTTATACCAAGGGTTTGAGCTAGCTTTTCCGCTTGGTTAAAGATGTTATCAGGAATAGAAATGGCGGTTTGCATCATGTAGAATAGTTTAAACAGAAAGTATAACCATTATGACTCAAACAAGATTAACTCATCAAGTTGCGACAGTAAGACTCTTTCGAGAACATCAAAGGCGTTCAATAAATTGAACTAGGAATCATAGTGTGTTGCTTTTTAAGTTATCTTTAGATAACGATATATATGAGCCACGTCAATTTATTGCAGGGTGGTTTAGGCGATTAAAACCTCATTATCTCTTATTAACTCATATCTTCTGCTTTCCCACCCATCCACCTTGAAATCAATTTCAAGGCTAATATAAGGGCGTTCAATAAATTGAACTAAGAATCATAGTAGGTTGCTTTTCCAGTTATCTTTAGATAACGATACTTATGAGCCCTGTCAATTTATTGCAGGGCGTTTGAATAGGCACAAAACCCAACACCCATAAGCGTTTGGTTGGATTTCACGACAATCATCTAAAATGGGGTAATTAAGACACAATACCCAACACCGATAAGTTTTGTTGGGTTTCACACTCATTTAACCCAACCTACCCGTCAAAATGAATCGATTTCTGCGTGAAACTTGGGAACTCTTCTATTGGGCAATGTTTTGTCCTTCAAAGCTTCAACAGCGTATGAATGAATGGAGTCCTGCTGAGGAGGAAGAAGGTAAAAGACAAGATACCAAGTCTCCAGAGATTCTTCTAAATCGTTTTAACTCTCGTTTTGCGGCTCAATACTGTCTCTTATTATTCTGTCTTACCCTACCCCTCATCATCAATATTGCCATTAACCATCAAGCAATTGATTGGTTACAGATACCCCTCGTCTTACTAACTGCTTATAGTGTTGGTTCGTTGTTGTTGTCGTTACTTCTTGGACTATCCGTTCCTTTAATTGGGTTCATCGTTTATCGACAAGAACCTAACTTTTGGTTAATGGGATTAAACGAAACACTGGAGATTCTACCGCCTTTATCCCAAATTGCCGTCGGTATTGCCACATGGATAATTCTTGTCCTCATTACCTATACAACTACGTTAGTGTTTCTCCGCTTGGACTGTCTTTATCTGTCACGCAATCTTCTTTTTATTGGTAAAAAAGTTAGCATTTTATTAGGGAGTTGGCTTGCGACTAGAAATTGGCTATTTGTATTGTTGGTCGGTGGAATATCATTCCTCTGGTTCTGGTTTTCTGTTGGGGAAAGCCAACTTAAAACTGCTCAAGAGATTCAAACCAAAGCATTCCCATTCGGAGAGGTGTTGGCAATGGTATTCTTTGTAGCATTATTTGTGGCGTTCGCAGTGGGTGGAATTGTATGGGGAGTCGTATGGGGATTTGTAGGGGGAGTTGTGGGGATCGTCATGGGTTTTGGAGTGGGGAGAGTTGTGGAAATCGTCGTGACGGGGGTAGTGGGAAGTTTGATCAGAGTAGTCTTGGTGGGAGTCGTAGAGATCGTTGTGGCCGGAATTATGGCAGGAGTCATGGCGGGATTTACTAATTTATCTTTGTTAGTTTGCATCTTAGTCGCTTTGAGTCTTGCACCAGCACAGGAAAAATGGCTAGGTATAATCACAGCAGCAATCTTAACCATCCTTAGCTTAGAAAATCTAGGTTTCCATGCACTGTTAACCATTCCTTTTACCCTAGTCGCTTATTATCGCCTCTTACCTGACTATTTACTCCTAACCCCTATCAGTCTCTTACTAAATTGGTTTCGCCTCAGTCCCCTACAAAGCTTAAAACGCCTTCCTCCCTACACCAGCGAATTACTCTGGCTACCCTTACCAAATCACGATCGCATTTTAGCAGATGCTTTCCGCACTGATGTTTCAGCAGCGATGGAAACCTTTCAGAAAATGCAAACCTTACCCTTATTCGGTTTCCAACAGACCATTAAACAAGCATTACCCCAAATTATTACTGATCAATTAAGCAATATCCATAACTTTGACCAAATCATCTCTATTACCAAACCCGAACATTCTTTATTCCCCTTACTCATTCCTACCTTCTATCAATCCGACAGCGAAGCAGAAATCACCCCTCAACCCACAGCATCCCCTTATCTCAAACCAGAAATCTCTATCCTCTTCCCTCGCTTGCAAGCTATTGCGAGGGATGTGGAAGCCGCCTTAGAAGCCAGTAATGCAGCCCTACGAGAGCGAGGCTTAGAGCGTATTTTAAATAAATTAGGATTATTATCGACCCAACTGTCGGGACTAGGACTGAAACCCTCTGCTATCAAGCGCTGGCAACCCGTCATCACCAGATGGCAGCGAGTCATTGAACTAGAATTAGAAGAACAGAAGAAACAGGCGCAGGGAGAAGTATTAAACCCCTTTCAGTACGGCAATCCTGTCCGTCTTCAGCAAAAGGACCTCTTTAAAGGTCGTCAAGCCTTCGCTGATGATATAGTAAGGCGTATTCTCAACCGTGATAGACCCACCCTTGTTCTTTATGGTCCCCGTCGTTGTGGCAAAACCTCCTTTTTATATAACTTACCAAGGCTATTCCCTAGCGATTTGTTACCTGTCTTCCTTGATCTGCAAAGCGCAGCCATTACCACCAGTGAAGCCGATTTTTGTCAGGGGTTAGTACGAGCCATATATAAAGATAGTCGTGGCCAAGGAGTTCAATTACCCACCCCTCCCAAGCGTAATGAATTTAAAGAAAGTCCATATACAGTCTTAGAAGACTGGCTTGATGAAGCGCTTGAGCAACTCGGAGAGAGAAGAATATTATTGAATTGGTATGAATTTGAGAAAATTGGTGCTGCTATTAAAGAAAAACGTCTTACCTTGCGACTATTTGACGAATTGCGTCATCTAATTCAACATTATGATCAACTGGCCTTTCTCTTTTCTGGGGTCAAAACCTTAGACGAAATTGGACCCCATTGGAGTAGTTACTTTATCAGTGTTGTTCCCATCGAGATGCTTTATCTTGAACCCAAAGAAGCGGAACAACTACTACGAGATCCTGACCCAGAGTTTACCCTAAGCTACGATACAGGTATTGTGGAAACGGTCTTGCAACTAACCCATTATCAACCCTATTTGTTGCAACTTCTTGGTGCAGCGATGGTGACGCAAGCCAATCTTAATCAGACTGATATTATTACGCCAAAACTGTTAGAAACTGCCATTAAAGAAGCTTTGACCTGGGGTGAACCCTATTTTACGAATATCTGGACAGAATTTACAGGGGAGTCAGAGGCTGATATCTTAGTTGGTCAACAGTTACTCTTTGATCTAGGACAAGGTAAGCAACCCCCCAGAGAGAGGGATGAAATAACCGAAACCGTTCTAAAGTATATGATCCGCCATCATATTCTGAGGTTAATCGATCATCAATATTGCTTTGAAATTCCTTTGGTTGAAAGATGGGTACAGGAACGAGCGGTGTTATAGTTGGCTTATTAAGCTTAACATTTAATATTTTATCTCGGACTCATATCTGGCCTTTCCCTTAACACCCACCATGAAATCAATTTCATGGCTAATAAACGACGTTCAATAAATTGAACTATAGCCTTACGCAAAAAGGTTAGGACAGTAGAGATCTCTGAAACCCTTTCACAGCTTACTCCTGCCTCCTGCCTCCTGCCCCCTGCCTTGTGCGTAGCACTATAGCAGCTACCTTGAACTTGAGTTCAAGACGAGTTAGTGGAAAGATCGTTAGTATTAAATTAATGATCTCTGTTATAGTATCTCTTAGAAAATATTCAGATCATAACAATGGTATCCCAAAAGACTAAGACTATTCCTTTAAAGCTATCAGACGGAACAACGATTAAAGCTGAAGTGACTCCAATTGGTGAACAACCCGTCTCCTCAGAAACAAGGGTTTTCAAAAAAGCAACCAGTGTGATCAAGTCACTTGCAGAGGATATTGCCGAAACCTATCAGGAAATCAATAAAACAGTTAAACCAGACAAATTAAGCGTGACATTAGGCTTAGAAATAGGGGTGGAAAGTGGACAACTGACAACTTTAATTGTTAAAGGGACTGGTAAGGCTAATTTAGAAATTACGATGGAATGGGGAGAGTAGTAAGCTGTTAACTGTGAATTGAGCGCTTGAGATAAGCAGGGATTGATATATGATTAATCTCGTGCTTTATGTTTCAAAATCACAGACAATGATCTTGGAAGATTTACCTGTCTAACTAAAATCCCATGACCCATGTAATTGCCAGAATTTTAGATGCAAACCTAGATCGAGCAAGAGAAGGTTTGCGCATCATTGAAGAATGGTGTCGTTTTGCCCTTAATAATCAGGAATTAGCTAATAAATGTAAGCAAATGCGCCAAACAGTTGGTCAATGGCATACAAATGATTTAAAAATTGCCAGAGACACCCCCAACGATCTAGGAACCCAATTATCCCATCCCCAAGAAGAAAATCGTGATAGTATTGCTCATGTACTCTCAGCTAATTTTGGCCGTCTGCAAGAATCCTTACGAGTGCTTGAAGAATATGGGAAATTACATAAAGCAGAAATGGGGGCGACCTTTAAAAAATTACGCTATGAGGCTTACACCCTAGAAAGTCAGTTAATTTGCTGTGAACGTCTCCAAAAACTGCAAGAAGCGCCATTATATCTAGTCACTTCCCCTTCTGAGCATCTTTTATCCGTAGTGGAATCTGCCTTAAAGGGAGGATTAAAAATCGTTCAATACCGAGATAAAGAGACTGATGATGGTATAAGATGGGAGAATGCTGCCAAATTATGCCAATTATGTCATGATTATGATGCCCTATTTCTAGTTAATGATCGGGTGGATTTAGCGATCGCAGTTAACGCCGACGGGGTACACTTAGGACAGCACGATCTACCGATCAAAGTTGCCAGAGAATTACTAGGAAATAAAGCAATTATTGGCAAATCGACCACAAGTCCTGAAGAAATGGCCAAAACTTTGTCAGAAAGCCCTGATTATATTGGAGTAGGTCCAGTTTACGCCACACCCACCAAAGCAGGAAAAGCACCTGCGGGACTCAGTTATGTAGAATATGCAGCAGAAAATTGTCCCATTCCTTGGTTTGCGATCGGTGGAATTGACTCTAGTAACTGTGATGCTGTTAGACAAGCAGGAGCTAAACAAATCGCTGTCGTTCGTGCTATTATGAGCGCTGATGATCCCCAAGTAGCAACCAAACAATTGAGTTAATAATAACTGATGAAAACAATTATTCCATTATTCTTAGGCGCTTTATTAGGACTTGTGATCCTGATAGAAGTGGGGTTAAGATTAGTATTTGGCTTTGGCACACGCCCTATTTTTATAGCTGATCCAGAGATTGGTTATTTGTTTGCGCCCAATCAAAAGGTTAAGCGCTTTGGCAAAAGGATTTTTATTAATGAGTATTCTCACCGCAGTGATCCTTTTAACCCACAGCGAGACGAGAATACCTTAAGAATTTTAATGTTAGGTGATTCGATTCTTAACGGTAATTGGTGGACAGATCAAAAAGATATATTATCAGAATTGATTGAACAAAAATTAGACAGTCCAAAATTTGCCAAGATTGAAGTATTAAACGCCTCCGCTAACTCATGGGGTCCTCGAAATCAGTTAGCTTATTTAAAACGGTTCGGCACATTTGAGTCACAAATAGTAATTTTAGTGATGAATCCTGATGATTTTTATGCCCGTCAACCGACTGATATTGTAGTGGGGAATGATGTCAACTATCCTGATCGCCAACCCTTTTCAGCCATTGGAGAAGTCATTGAAGAAGCTTTTTTTCGTCTCCCAAAACTTAAAATTCCGAGAGAACAAGGGGGTGTGATGCGAAGGAATTTCAATGCAATGACGGAAATGAAGAATATGACAGATGAGGCGAATGGTCAATTTATGGTAGTTATTACTCCTTTACTCAGAGAACTAGACGAAAAAAAAGGAAGGAAACAAGAAAAAAATGGAAGAAACCGTTTGGAACGGTGGATAGCTGAAGAAAAAAGCAATTTAGTTGATGTTTTACCCCAATTTAATTCTGTTGAAGATCCTAGTACCCTTTATCGTGATCATATTCATCTCAGTTCCCTTGGGGATCAAATGGTGGCAGATATCATTGTCAGCGCTATCGAAAAGGAAATAGAAAATCTAAAATAGGTCAAGGCATTTGTTACAATTGTTAATAATTCTGTTAACAATTCTCATTATGCAAACCCTCTCTCCCTCTGATGCTGTCTCTGTTCCTGGTCAATATTGGCAATGGCAAGGTCATGATATTTATTATGTAAAAGCAGGCGAAAATAACCAAGATTCACCTCCTTTACTATTAGTTCATGGATTTGGTGCATCTACAGACCATTGGCGCAAAAATATTGCTGAATTGAAAGAAAATTACCCAGTTTATGCCATCGATCTGTTGGGATTTGGTCGGTCAGCTAAACCTAACTTAGAATATAGTGGAGCGCTATGGCGAGATCAATTGAATGACTTTGTGCAAGAAGTAATTGGTCGGCCTGCTATTTTAGCGGGCAATTCATTGGGAGGATACGCCAGTTTATGTATGGCAGCACAATGCCCTGAGTCGGCCTTAGGGGTGGTTTTAATTAATAGCGCTGGCCCCTTTAGTGATGCAACCCCTAGCCGACCAAACTTATTTCAACGATTAATGCGATCGCTACTATTACAGCCCTTACCTAGTTATTTACTCTTCCAATACGTGCGACGACCTGCTAATATCCGTAAAACCCTAAAAAAAGTTTATCTTGATGCCAACGCAGTGACCGAACAACTGGTACAAGATATTTATCGTCCCTCCTGTGATCAAGGGGCAGTTCAAGTATTTGCATCAGTATTCCGTTCTCCCCAAGGCGACAAAATCGATACTCTACTGCAACAATTAACCTGTCCCCTCCTCATGTTGTGGGGAGAAGGAGATCCTTGGATCAATACCAGGGAACGAGGGGCAAAATTTAGACAATACTATCCCAATCTAACAGAACATTACTTAAAAGCAGGTCATTGTCCCCACGATGAAATTCCCCAACAGGTTGACCATTTAATGACTCAATGGATTAAAGAAGAATTATTTTTTATTCAAGGTTCTTAGTGGAACAGGGGACAAGCAATGATATATTAATATTTTGAAATGTTTTTCTCATCTTCGGTCATGACTGAGCGACCCAAAGAACAAACGCTGGCAGAACTAGCCCCAGCTAATCACGAATGCCGTGTCTGTGGCTATGTCTATGAACCTAGCAAAGGGGATGGTAAGCGTGATATTGCGCCCGCTACCCCCTTCGAGAACTTACCCAATGACTGGCGTTGTCCCGTCTGCGGTGCAAAACAGGCTCAATTCGTCAACGTTGGCGGTGGTGATGCCCCGTCAGGATTTGCCGAAAACTTAAACTATGGTTTCGGTGTCAATCGTTTAACCCCTGGCCAAAAAAATCTGCTCATTTTTGGGGGATTAGCGCTAGGATTTCTCTTGTTTCTGAGCTTATATAGTCTAAATTAAGCAAAATTAAGCTTTATGAATCTATTTCCTCAACGATTAAAACAAATTGTCATATTAATTGCCCTTTCTTTACTGTGCATTAGTTGTAGCAATGTACCCAGTGTCAGCTACAATCCGTGGCAAGTGATCACCCTTGATACTAACTCTACCTTTGCCGATCTTGCCTTTACTGATGACCCCCAACATGGTTGGTTAGTAGGGACAAAAGCGACCCTCTTTGAAACAACCGACGGAGGGGGAACATGGCAAGAACGAGTCCTAGACTTAGGGGATGACAAAGAAAGCTTTACCGCCGTCAGTTTTTCTGGTCAAGAAGGCTGGATTACTGGCGAGCCGTCTATCTTACTACATACAGAAGATGGTGGCACAACTTGGTCACGAATTCCCCTCAGTGAAAAACTCCCTGGTGCGCCCTATGGTATTGTAGCTTTAGGGGATCAAAGTGCAGAAATGATCACCAACTTAGGGGCAATTTACCGTACCACCAACGGTGGGCGGAACTGGAAAGCCCTAGTTGAAGGTGCAGTGGGTGTAGCTCGTAATATTAAGCGCTCACCCGATGGTAAGTATGTAGCGGTTTCAGCAAGAGGAAACTTTTTCTCATTGTGGGAACCGGGACAAACAGAATGGTCTTTCCACAATCGCAATTCTTCACGAAGATTACAAGCAATGGGCTTTAACGACCAAGATCAACTCTGGCTATTAGCTAGAGGGGGTCAGGTACAATTTAGCCTCCCTGAAGAAAGTGAAGAGTGGGAAGAGGTGATGTATCCTGAACCATCCACCAGTTGGGGGTTATTGGATCTCGCTTATCGTACCCCAGAAGAATTATGGGTAGCTGGTGGTAGTGGTAACTTATTGGTCAGCTTTGATCAAGGAGAAACCTGGGAAAAAGATCGAGAGATGGAAAAAGTCCCCTCGAACTTTTATAAAATCGTCTTTATTAACCCTGAAAAAGGGTTTATTTTGGGACAAGATGGTATTTTATTAAGATACCAACCCCCCAGTGATATCGGTTAAATTAATACGCCTTGTGAGTGAAGAACTCGTTGCGTATGATATAAAATGTTGTGTCTTTGAACTGTTTCCTTAGAAGGAGAAATCTATGTCAGGTACTACCGGAGAACGTCCCTTTTCTGATATTGTTACCAGTATTCGCTACTGGATTATTCACAGTATCACCATTCCCATGCTGTTTATTGCAGGGTGGTTATTTATTAGTACTGGGTTAGCTTATGATATATTTGGCACTCCCCGTCCTGATGAATATTTCACTCAAGAACGGCAAGAATTACCAATCATTAGCGATCGCTATGATGCGAGTAATCAAATCAAAGACTTTAGTAGCAAATAGTTTCAGTAACAAAAGGAGTTTTTTACATCATGGTTAACCCAAACGAACCCATTTCTTATCCCATTTTTACCGTGCGTTGGCTATCCGTTCACGCCCTAGCCGTTCCCAGTGTCTTTTTTGTCGGTGCGATCGCCGCTATGCAATTCATTCAACGATAGGAGTCACATTAACTAATGGAACGTAACCAAAACCCTAATCGTCAGCCCGTCGAGTTAAATCGTACCTCCCTTTATCTCGGCCTCCTGCTTATCGCAGTTCTTGGTATCCTTTTTTCCAGTTATTTCTTTAACTAAAGCACATTTGTTTAATTTTAGGAGCATTAAATCATGTTATCAGAAGGAAGAATTCCCCTTTGGGTTGTCGGTGTGATCGCAGGTCTCGGTGCGATCGCTGTTGTTGGCCTCTTTTTCTATGGCTCTTATGCGGGCTTAGGCTCTTCAATGTAGTTGTTAATTTTTGACAATTACCACAAAAAGACCTGTTTATCCTTGTGAAGCAGGTCTTTTTTGATGACTAAGGTTTCTGTTAATTTATGGCAAGGTGGGTTAAATAATCACACCATTAACCATCATCATACACAAAATTAGCGATTTACCATCATCACCCGCCTTGTAATGAATTCCAAGGCTAATAAGGGAAGTTCATTAAAATGAACTATAGTAGGTAAGTTAGTTATCTTTAGATAACGATACTTATGAGCCTTGTCAATTGATTGCAAAGCGGATTAAATAATCACACCATTAACCCTCATCATACACAAAATTAGCGATTCACCATCATCACCTACCTCGTAATCGATTCCAAGGCTAATAAGGAAAGTTCATTAAAATGAACTATAGTAGGTAAGTTAGTTATCTTTAGATAACGATACTTATGAGCCTTGTCAATTTATGGCAAAGCGGATTAAATAATCACACCATTAACCCACATCATACACAAAATTAGCGATTCACCATCATCACCAGCCTTGTAATAAATTCCGTCGTATTAGGGGCTAAAGCCCAACAACCACCTCTGATCTTATTTCTATATGTAACCATGCTCTGCGAGAAAAGATAAACTGATCTCTTCTGAAGCGCTAACAGCAGTCATTCGATGACCGAGTAATTTTTCCACATATTTCCCTAAAATATCCCCCTCTAAATTCACCCAATCTCCATTTTTAAGCTGAGATAAGTTCGTCTCTTCGTAAGTCACAGGGATCACCGCTACTTTAAACCAATTCCCTTGTTCATCACAGTCAGCAACAGTTAAACTGATGCCATTAACGCTAATACTGCCTTTAGAAACTAAATAAGGTGATACATACTGTTTCCATTGCTCAGTTAACGCTGAAGGCGCAGTAAAGGTCATTTCCCACGCTTTTTCACTGATAATCGATTCTGCTAAACAACCAACTCCATCAACATGACCAGTTACAAAATGTCCCCCTAGTTTACTGCCTACCCTCAAAGATGGCTCTAAATTGATGCAAGGGGCAGCATAAAGACGATTTCCCAAGGTCGTTCGTTTTAATGTTTCAGGGGAAGCAGTTGCCACAAATCCATCGGCGAGAATATCCTCTACCGTCAGACAAACCCCATCAACCGCCACACTATCCCCTAATGCGAGATCCACCATTAAGGGTGAGGGATGAGTATCTGATAGGGTAATGGAAAAGCGATCGCTTCCCAGC
>JBFRWQ010000516.1:0-6298 GCA_051439665.1 Microcystaceae cyanobacterium
GCAGTGAGATGACTCTACGAGTTTGTGAATTATGTATTGTGAATTATGAATTGTGAATTATGAATTAAAACCCTTACGGCAAAACTGTTACATCTTCCCCCTCTCCCCTCTCTCCCCACACTCCCCACACTCCCCCCTCTCCCCACACTCCCCTCACTCCCCCCTCTCCCCTCTCTCCCCACACTCCACGAACTAAGATAGTGCTAAAGTACCTACTACGAACTGAGCAATAAATGTTCTTTAATAAACTGTAGCGCTGCATCCTGGGCCAGGGGACGGGCAAATAAATACCCTTGACCTAATGGACAGCCTAATTTTTGTAGTTGTTTCTTTTGTTGCTCGGTTTCAATTCCTTCTGCAACAACATTCATCCCTAAAGTTTGAGAGAGTGTAATAATCGCTTGTATGATTTCTTTATTCTCTCCGTGTTCTCCTAAACGACTGACAAAAGAACGATCAATTTTTAATGTATCAACGGGAAAGCGATGTAGGTAGCTTAAAGAAGAATAACCTGTACCAAAATCATCGATACAGAGTCTAATTTTTCTTTGTCTTAGCTCTCGTAATAAATGAGTAGTTAATTCGGCATTGTCCATAATGGCTGTTTCTGTAATCTCTAATTTGAGATATTGACTCTTTAATTGAGTTTCTGCCAAAATTTTGTCTATTTGATTGATTAAGTTGGGTTGAGCAAATTGAGCAATTGATAGGTTTACTCCCATTGTTAAATTAGCTAACTGAGGCCAATTATTCATTAATTGCTGTTGCCATTGTCGTAGTTGATGACAAGCTTCTTTTAATACCCATAGTCCTAAAGGAATAATTAATCCTGTTTCTTCGGTAACGGGAATAAATTTGGCGGGTGAAATCATTCCTTTCTGGGGGTGTTGCCAACGAATAAGCGCTTCAAATCCTACTAATTGATTGTTTTGAAGGCTAATAATGGGCTGATAATATAATAAAAATTCTTGGGAGTTTAGGGCACGGCGTAAATCCATATCTAACTGGAGTTTTTGCTGAATGCGATGGTACATCTGGGGATCAAACCATTCATAATGACCATTTCCTCTATTTTTAGCATTGTATAAGGCAATATCAGCGTCTCGCAATAAATCTTCGGGTTTTTGATAAGTCGAATTCCCTAACACCATACCAATACTGACACTCAGAAAAATTTCTGTCTTGTTTAAGGTGAAGGGTAGTGCTAAGTTTTGCTTAATCTTTTCTACTAATTGGATCACGGTTTTAGGATCGCCAATATTATCCATTAAAATCGCTAATTCATCCCCACCAAACCGAGCCATTAAATCATTATGACTCAAACACTGATTAATGCGATGGGCAACGGCTTTTAAGAGTTTATCTCCTTCTAAATGACCGAAGGATTCATTGACTATTTTAAAGCGATCGCAGTCTAAAAAAAGCACTGCAAATTGATAATTATGATCTTGTTGACTTGTTACTAAAACCTCTTGCAGTTGCTGTAAAAATAAGGTTCGATTGGGCAACCCCATTAAATCATCGTGTAAGGCTTTATATTCTAACTCTGCGGTACGCTCTTTTACTCTTTCTTCTAAGGTTTGATTGAATTCTTGTAATTCTTTTTGGAGATATCTTAATTTAAGATGGGTTTTGATGCGAGCTAATACTTCATCTAATTGAAATGGCTTGGTTATATAATCAACTCCCCCTACTTGAAAGGCTTGTACCTTATCCCACACCTCATCTAAAGCGCTTAAGAAAATCACAGGAATATCACTGGTGTCAGGGGATGACTTAAGTTGCCGACAGACTTCATAACCATCGATATCAGGCATTTTAATATCCAACAAAATCAGATCGGGTAAGCTACTTTGAACCCCCATTAAGGCAATTTTTCCGTTAATTGCTTGACGAACTTTGTAACCATTGCGCTTGAGCATAATGGCTAGGACATCTAAATTTTCCCTTGTGTCATCGACAATTAAAATATTGGCTGTTGGCTCAGATAAATTAGGGTCATTCATTAGATTAAGGGCTGGATTAATTCCATGAGTTGATCGAAACGAAGCTGGTTACTGAGAGACTGAAGTTGTTGGGCTAACTTCTCTTCTTTGGGGGGGATTTGGGCTAATAATTGGTTAATAATATCCTCATCTAGTTCACAAACTGCTTGATACAGTTGTTTGAGCCATGATGTGGGCATTTTTAACAAATCAGTTGAATTGAGCGCCTCATGGGAGTAAGAGGGGAGGGAGGAGGAAGACGGCGGGCTAGGTGCTTCAGTGGCATACTGATAGTCAATTCCTAAGTATTTTGCCATTGTTTGGTAAATATCATTGATTTGCAGGGGTTTGCGCACCACATCATCACATCCTGCCCTGAGAATGTGTTGACGTTCCTCCTCAAATGCACTGGCGGTTAAAGCAACAATAATCGTTTCTTTCCCTTGGGGAGAAGAGCGAATTTGGCGAGTGGCTGTGTAACCGTCCATCACGGGCATGGAAATATCCATCCAGATAAAATGGGGCTGACATACTTGCCACACTGCGATCGCTTCTTCCCCATTTTCGACTGCTTTGACCGCAAAATCAACTGACGTTAACAATTCAACAAGCAGTTGACGACTATCGGGATTATCTTCTACAACTAAAATGCGGTATTGGGGTTGGTCAGAGGCTACACCGATCACGCAACGAGGGGATATGGTGGGAGGAATAACGGGATTTTGGGGCAGTTGAACGGGTATGGAGAAGTAAAACCTAGTTCCTGTCCCCGACACTTGCTCAATAGGCGAATCGAACCACAAATTGCCCCCCATTAACTGGACAAATTTATGACTGATGGGGAGACCAAGTCCTGTTCCTTGTTGAAATTGTTGACCAAGATCTGTCTGGCCAAAAGGATTAAAAAGCAGATCACTATCTTGAGGACGAATACCAGGGCCGGTATCTTCAACGGCAAAATACAGTTTAGGAAGGGAAGAGTCTTTTTCTATTTTGTCCCAACAGACTTTTAAGGTGATAGTGCCAACTGAGGTAAATTTAACCGCATTACTCAATAAATTAATGATCACCTGTCGTAATTTAATTTCATCAGTCCTAATGGTGTGGGGTAAATCTTGGCCACACTCAAGTGTTAAGGTTAAGCCTTTATCAAGCGCTCTGAGGGAAAACATATCTTGAACCGTAGCTAGGAAATAATCAAGATTGAAATCGCTTTCTCTGAGGGAAACTCGCCCTGCTTCGATTTTAGACATTTCTAGAATATCGTTAATCAGAGTCAACAGATGTTCGCCTGAGCGACCAATAATGTTGATAGAATCTCTTTGATTGGGGGCAAGTTTATCATCTTGTAAAATTAATTGGGTAAAACCTAGAATCGCATTGAGCGGAGTCCGTAGTTCATGGCTCATTTTTGCTAAAAAGTCGCTTTTCGCTTGGTTGGCTGCATCGGCGGCTTCTTTGGCTTGACGCATTTCTGATTGGGCTTGGGTTGCTTGACCTAATTCCAGGGATTTTTCTTGAATCTGCTGTACATAATTGGCTTGTTGTAAGGCAATCCCTAATTGATCACCTAAACGAATAATCGCTTCAATTTCCCACTTTTCCCAACTGCGAGGATTATGGCATTCGTAGGCGGCCAGCAGTCCCCAGAGTTTTCCCCCTTGAAAAACAGGAGCAATTAAGTAAGCTCTAATACCTAGACTTTCTAAGCTTTTTAGATAGCAATTAGCAAATCCTCTCTTATAGATGTCACTGGCCACAAAACTGATTTTATGGCGATCTATTTCCCCTTGAGAGGTCCCTAAATAGGGATCATTAAAGTTCTCTGTCTCAGTTGAAGAAACAATCTTTTTCAAATAACAATCACTGACATTATCCTTAAAATGAATCTTTTGTTCTTGTTCTTCAACGAGAGAAAATACCTGATCTTGTTGAGATTCAGCGACAAATTTACCTGTCCAGTCAGGATTAAAGCGATAAACTACGACCCGATCTACCTTTAATAGTAAACGGGCTTCTGTTGTAGCCGTTTTAAAAATGGTCTCCACATCCAACACTTCCCGAATTTTATCCACCACCCGATCAACGGCTTTGGCAGTATTGTTTTGGTGTTGCCATTGACGACGGATTTCTGTTTCAACGGAGGCGGCGGTTTCTAATAATTGTTGGGATTTTTCTTGAATTTCTAGTACTAAGCGGGCTTGTTGAACTGCTACCCCTAATTGAGCGCTTACCTGCTCTAAGAGGTGCAATTCATCTGGTAACCAATGATGATAATCTCGATTATGATAGGCAGCCAATAATCCCCAAAGTTTGTCTCCCAAAAATACAGGGGTAATAATGTAGGCTTTGGCTTGAAATTGTTCTAATAATTTAATATGACACTCATCATGACCGACAGTATAAATATTATCAACCCAGAAGGATTGATGATACTGATAGCGTCCTCCTTGGGTTTCTTGGAGATAGGTATCTTCAATATAGACTATTTCTCCATTGACTAGGGATTTCCAACCCTCAGCCACGGATTCAGCCGCAAAATAGCCACTCCAGTCTGGATTAAATTGGTAAATGGCTACACGATCGCAGTTGATACCTTCTCGTATATCCTGAGTTGTACAATCCAAAATAGTGTTTAAGTCCAAGCTTTGGCGCATCCGCTCAATAATTCGGGCTGTGGTGCGCTCTCTCATAAGACTTTGGTTAAGATTGACTTCAAATTCCTTTTTTTTCTGGATATCTTCAATCACACCCACTAGGTAAGGACTTCTCATTAAATCGGAGACCAGGGAAACCGCCATATTGACCCAGCGCAATTGTCCATTTCTCTGAATAATCCGCTTTTCATTAGCAAAAGTGTGGTTTTTTCCCGTAAATAAATTCCTAATTTTCCCCGTTTCCTCCTTATGATCTTCTGGATAGGTCAATTCCCAAATATTCATGGTCAATAATTCCGCTTCACTATAGCCTGTGATCTTACACAGTCGTTGATTGACTTGTTGTAATTGACCATGTGCCTTAATTAAAGCGAGTCCAACCGCAGCTTGTTCAAAAACGGCTTTAAGGAACTGTTGTTGCTCTTGTAAGGCGAATGATGTATATGTTCTTTCTGTAATATCACGAATCGATACAATATGAGCATCTTGTCCTTCCCATTCCACGTTAACCATACTCATTTCCCCCACCCCAATCTCATTTTTGTTATGGATAATATCAATTTCGGCGGTTTTTCCTGAGATAATCGGCAGACCAAAATAGTAGTTAATTAGCTCCTTTTGGTGTTTATTAAGCAGAATAGCAGCGCTAGGATTGGCAAAGCGCACCAAACCTGAGTTATCCACAATTAACAACCCATCATTCATATTATTAACAATGGTTTGTAGTTGTCTCTCACTGTGGTGCCTCGCTAGTTCCATTTGATGTTGTTCTGTTATATCAATCATCACGGCCAAAGAACTTAAAAATTGACCATTTTCTGTTTTTTCTGCCACTGCACTCAGTAAAACATCAATTTTTACCCCATTGCCACCCACTATTTCATAAGGAATATCGGATACCTCTCCCCTTGCTAAAAATTGAGGAAATTCGATGTCTTCAAAATAAGCACGGGATTCAGGGGTTAAAAATTCGCCTAATGACCGATTGATGACCTCTTCTCGTTGATAGCCTAGTTTTTGGAGCCAATAATCACTGACATTCACAATTCGTCCTTCTCGATTAAGGGAATGGAGCATCACAGGGGTATTATGATACAAATAACTGTAACGAATTTCTTGACAACGTAGGGCGAATTCAATTTGTTGGCGCTCTCCGATTTGTTGGTTAAGGGTTTCTTTCTGTTGATTGATTTTGATTTCTAAGCTATTGTGAGCAGCATGGACAGCCAATTCTTGTTGTTTGCGAGCGCTGATATCTCTGAAAAAGCCAAAGAAAAGAGCCAAGTCACGAATATAAGTAACACTTGCTTCGATATATATTTCCCTGCCATCTTTGCGGCGATGAATCGATTCAAAGCGATCACTTCCTTGTTTTTTGATCTTTTCTATATGTTCTTTGACTTGCTGAGGACTTTCTATTGCTTCTAAATCAGCAATTGACATGGTTAGTAATTCTTCTCGCTCATAGCCAATCATTTGACAATAAGCATCATTGACATTTAATACTTTCCCTTCATTTGCTCCATCGACTAATAAAAAACCTTCGGGAGTTGTTGCTAAAATTGCTTCATACTTTTGATTTGCTTGACGTAATTCTGTTTCGATTTGGCAATGTTTACAAATCTCAGAATTGAGCTTATTTAACTGTTTCTCAAT
>JBFRWQ010000517.1:0-13027 GCA_051439665.1 Microcystaceae cyanobacterium
AGGTGCGGATTTGGTATCATAATTAATTTATTATGTTCTGAAAGTGAGTGAAGCTCATCCTACTAAGTGTATAAGTTTCCTACATATTCCCCATAACCATTGTAAGATAATGTTTCTTTAATCTCCCATGATAAACCAGGTCCATTACTAATAAATTTTTCGGTTGCTTGTGACCAACGGGGATGGGGTTTATTAGGGTTAACATTGGCGGTAAATCCATATTCATTGGCGGCAATACTATTCCAATAAGTGGCAGGCTTTTCTGCTAGGAATTCAATTTTAACAATGGATTTTGCTCCTTTAAATCCATATTTCCAAGGAATTACCATGCGTAATGGCGCACCATGCTGTTTCGGTAACTCATGTCCATAAATTCCGACAGCAAAAAATGCTAATTCATTGGCCATTTCTTCAATGGTTAATCCTTCTTGATAAGGCCAAGGAAGTCCCCCAAAATGAAAGCCTGGTCCTGTGGTAATTTCGGGATCATAATAGGAAGTAAAACGGACGAATTTAGCATTTGCTGTGGGTTCGACGGCTTGCATAAGCGCTTTCATGGGAAAGCCAACCCAAGGTAAGACCATTGACCAGGCTTCAACACAACGAAAGCGATAGACTCTTTCTTCTAGGGTAAATGCTGTTTTTAAGCCATCTAGGTCGTAGGTTTTGGGATTTTTAACTAATCCTGATACTTCTACTTTCCACGGGTCAGTGGGTAATTTTTGAGCGTTTAACCAGATTTTTTTTGTTCCGCCAAATTCATAAAAGTTGTTATATTGTCCTGCTAATTCTTCATCGGCAATAGGGCGATCAACAGAAGCAAAATTAGGGTTCTTTGTCAAGTTATTAAATGTCGGTAAGTTGAGGGTTTTTTCTAGTGCTATTTGAGCGGAAGATTTCTGACACCCTGTGAGGGTAGAGAGTCCGATCCCAATACTTGCACCTACGATTCCTTTTAGGACTTGACGGCGATTGAAATAAATCCTTTCTGGGGTTGCTTCATTGTCCGAAAGATACCAAGGGGGTAAGATTTTGATTAAAGTCATGATTTAATAGGTTACTCACACAAATTGCTTTTATTATATCCTAATTACTCAAGTCTGGTTAATCACTAATTGAGAAAATTCTGGATTCTTTGGGGTAAAGTTATAATTTCTTGCCAAAGCTCGTAAGGTGAAATACCAAAAGCAACTTGTAAAGCTAGAACAATAACGGCAATTTTAAAGGCTGTTCCCACACTGGTTTTAATTATTTTTAATAATCCAGTAAAGACTAACCATGTAATAGCCAAAGCAGCAACTAAGATAATAATTTGGGGAATCATTATAAATTTAAGAGAAAATTGAAGGTAATTGAGAAAGGTAAAATAAATGCAAAAAAGATAGGGTTAGATATAATGGAACGATAATAATTTTTGGCTTCCCTTGTCAATCTTAGGTCAATTTGGCCAACCTTTTCTCAGCCTGTAGGCGGATCAGAATGTTACAATTCCAAATTCAACCCAAAAGCGATATTCCTTCTTCCCAACAATTGTTGGATCAATTGCGCTTTGCGATCGCATCCCGTCAATATTCCCCTGGCCACCGTCTCCCTAGTACCCGACAGTTAGCGATGATCACAGGCTTGCATCGTAACACAGTTAGTAAAGTGTATCAGCAATTAGAAGAACAGGGCTTAGTCGAATCGATCGCAGGTTCGGGAATGTATGTCAAAATCCAAAGTAATGAAGGAAATAGTAGCCAGATAGCCCCTCTTGCTCAAGATTATCCTGATGCTCATCAAATTGTTCAAAAAAGTTTAGATGAACTCCTATTACAAGGCTTAACCCTATCTCAAGTACAAGAATTATTTTTAGCAGAGATCGAATGGCGACTACAATGTACTGCCCAAGTCTTGGTAACAGTTCCTAAACAAGATCTGGGAGCAGGTGAATTAATTTTAAGAGAATTAGAACAAGCCTTAGCGATTCCGGTCCAATTAGTTGCCTTAGAAGAATTAGGCAAAGTTTTAGCCAAAACTCAATCAGGAACAGTAGTTACCAGTCGTTATTTTATTCATCAAGCGGAAGCGATCGCTAAACCCTACGCTGTTAGAGCCATTGCCCTTGACATTCACGATTATAGTAAAGAATTAAGCAAAATCAAGGATTTACCGCCAGATACTCGTTTAGGGCTTGTTAGTCTAAGCTTAGGTATTGTAACAATCTCAGAAACCTTAATCCATAGCTTAAGAGGAGATGAATTAATCGTCATGACAGCCACAGTCAGCGATCAAGAGAAACTAGCAGCCGTTGTTAAATACTCCCATACAATTATGAGTGATTCCGCTAGTTATCCCCTCGTTAAACAAGCTATCGCCCAAGTGAGAGATGATATTATTCGGCCTCCTCATCTGATCTGTTGTGAAAATTACATAGGTGACAAGTCAATTAATCTTCTTAAACGAGAATTAGGGCTAGGTGAATTACCAAATTTATAGTAACGTTATCAATTGATGTGCATTGTGAGTTTCACCACCATGACTGTTTCTCGTCGCCGTTTTCTTCAAGGATTAAGTATAACTGCCGGTGTAGCCGCTTTTGGGTTATCTTCCCGTCCCAATCAGCCTGCATTCGCACAAGATACCCCCCACAAGATGATTCCCCTTCCTTATGATTATAAGGACTTAGAACCCTACATTGATGGTGAAACCATGCAATTTCACTATGGCAAACACTATGCAGGCTATACTCGTAACCTAAATAAAGCAATAAGTCCCTATTCAGAACTAATAAATCAAAGTGTAGAAGATTTATTAATGAATATTAACGATATTCCCGCCAAAATTAGAAGATCTGTGCGAAATAATGGGGGTGGTTACGTAAATCATACCATGTTTTGGCAGATTATGTCTCCTAATGGTGGCGGCCAACCAACAGGGGAGATTGGCGAAGACATTAAGGATACCTTTGGCAGTTTTGAAAATTTCCAAGAAGTCTTTAATAAAGCAGGTTCAACTCAGTTTGGTAGTGGTTGGGCTTGGTTAATTTTAGATGATGATCAGAAATTACGAGTTATTAGTACCCCTAACCAGGATAGTCCTCTTATGCGAGGGCTTTATCCAGTGATGGGCAATGATGTATGGGAACACGCTTATTACTTAAAATATAGAAATGATCGGGGAGAATACCTCAAACAATGGTGGAATGTAGTGAACTGGGATGAGATTAATAAGCGCTATGCTAAGGGAAAAAGTTAACGTTTTGTAAACGAATCCCCTTAGAAGGTCAGACTCATCGTTTAAAATTTGAGGACTGACCAATCTTACTATTTAACAATGACAACAGTTGCACCCATTCCCTCTAAAAAACAATTATGGTTTGCAGCGCTCAAACCCCCCATGTACACTGTCGCAGTAATTCCCATTACGGTAGGGACAGCCTTAGCTTATGAGCAAACTCAGCAATTTCAAGGGGGGATTTTTGCCCTATTTTTACTCTCTGCTATCTTAATTATTGCATGGTTAAATATTAGTAATGATGTTTTTGATGCAGATACAGGAATTGACAAAAATAAGCATCATTCAATTGTTAATTTGACAGGAAATAAGTCTTTAATGTTTTGGTTAAGTAATCTTTTATTGGTCTTAGGTTTTTTAGGAATTCTTGCCATTGACTGGTGGTTAAAAGATTGGACAGTATTGGGGATTATTATTCTTTGTTGTGGGTTAGGGTATAGCTATCAAGGTCCCCCTTTCCGTCTAGGATATCAAGGGTTAGGTGAAATTATCTGTTTTATTTGTTTTGGTCCATTGGCGATCGCAGCTTCCTATTATTCCCAAACTAAACTCATATCCCCTAATATTTTACCCACAGGAATTTTAATTGGCATTAGCACCTCAATTATTTTATTTTGTTCCCATTTTCATCAGGTAGAAGATGACTTAGCTGCGGGAAAAAAATCACCAATTGTGCGACTAGGAACATTACTAGGATCTCAAGTGTTAACTGTTGCTACCCTCAGTTTATATGGATTCACGGTTTTATTGATTTTATTACACCTTTTTCCACTTTGGACATTATTAATCTTCCTCAGTTTTCCTTGTGCTTGGCAATTGATCGATCATGTCCGTCAGTATCATAATCAACCTGACAAGGTAAAAAACTGCAAATTCTTAGCGGTTAACCTTCATTTTTTCAGTGGTTTATTCCTTTCTTTAGGATTAATTTTGCCTCATTTAATGGCATTTTAATTACTAGGAATGTATAAGGTTTGCAATTCTGAGGTAAGGGATTGAATAGCATTCTTTTTGGAATGGCTAGGATCAGAAAGTATAGTGAATTCAAAGAAGAATGAGACATAGGTAGGGTGGGCTTTGCCCACCTTAATGCTTATTATGTGGGAAAACTAGCTCATGCTCAAAGTGTCTCAAACTTATTTGAAACGACTATAAAAACTTTTAGGAAAGTTGAGATAACCAGTTGTTTAGTTCTTCTAGAGTTGTTAGAAAAATAATTTCTTCTCCCAGTTGTTCTAATTGTTCTAGGCTTAGTTGATTGACTTGATCAACTATTTCTGGTGAAATTTCACCAAAACGTCGTCTCATGATTCTAAAGATTAAATCTTGTTTTCCTGTTTTAACTCCTTCAATTCTTCCTTGTTCTAAACCTTGTTCTAATCCCTGTTCTAATCCTTGTTCTAATCCTTGTTCTAATCCTTGTTCTAAACCCTGTTCTAAACCCTGTTCTAAGCCCTGTTCTAAACCTTCTGCTAAACCAATTTCTTTGGCTTTAAGGGCAATTCCTTCTTGATCTGTTAACCAAAAGGCTCGTTTTTGAATATCTTCTAACTCATCAACGCTTAAATTTGCTCGGTTAGCGATATCAAGCGCTTGATCAAGTGCAGGAATTTGGGACATGACGGCAGGTTTTTCTCTCAGTTCTGGTACTTTTTGCAGAAAATAAATCCATTTGTCAGCCGTTGATGCTAATTCTTCTAACGCTTTTTCAAATTTAGGAAGCTCGACAAAAACTAATTCAATTTCTTGATTAAAAACTAAGTTATTTTCTATGTCTTTGAATAAAAAGTGATGAGTAATCAAAGAACTCTCAGAAAAAAGGATAAAATCCATAATTGTTAAGGCAATCACAGGATTAAGTAAGGAGTATCCTTGCCCTGAATCTAATTGATTAGCATAAGATTTAGCTGCATTATAAATAACTCTTTTATCAAAAGCATAGCGGTTGAGAACCTGCATCTCAATTAAAACAGTAGTTTTATTATCTAATTTAGCTTTGACATCTAGATAGGTATCTTTGAGGGTAAAATTTGCCCCTGGAGAGTAGGGATTTAAGATTTCTAGATCTTGGATGACTTCCTTTTCTTTGTAGAGAATGGCATTGAGAAAACTAATCAAAATCTCTTTGCTTTGATCAGACCCAAAAATTCTCTTGAAGGCATAATCAGTTTTAGGATTAATAAATCTCATATCAATTAACTCCTTAATGCTTTTTGAATTCTAGCACGCACCGTTAAATCTTCATCCTTATCTCCCATTTGTCTTAAATATTCGGTAATTTGTCCCTGAAATGTCTTCTGAGTTTTGAGCAAAGAGTCTAAGGCGACTACCGCCGCATAACGCACAACCCATTCCCCATCTTGACACACTTGTAAAAGGGTATTTAAAACGTTTTTCTGGGCTTCTAACTGCTCATTATCATCAGTATTAGACCATTTGATACTACCTAGCCCCTTAGCAGCCGCTCGACGTACACTTAAGGCAAAATCACTGGTAGCTGCTTCTACTAAAATAGATAATGCTCTGCGATCGCCTATTCCTGCACAGGCACGAATTGCCCAAGCCCGTGCGCCATAATTGTAGCCATCAATTTTTTCTAAGATTTGGGGAATCGCCATCTCTCCCAAAGCCACTAATCCTTCTACGGCAGCAACAGCAGCGCCTGGGTTGTTATAACCTAAGACGGTAATTAAAGTAGGAATGGCAGCTTCATCTTTGGCATTAGCAAGCGCTTTTACTGCGTCAGTTAATTTTTGTGCTGAATCAGCTTGTTCTACTGTATTAATTAGTTTCTCGATATCTGTGTCCTTACTAGGCATAGGGGGAGGTGGCTGAATGGTTTTCTGTTTTTCAGCATATCACCTCTCCCTTTGCTTAATTCGGAACTCAGGTTACGTTGCCGTTTAAGCGCTTGTCCTAGTCAAGATTAATCTTTACGACTTTGTTTTTTTCTTCTTCAGCTTTGGGAAGAGTAAGATGAAGGATACCATTTTTATACTCTGCTTTAACGCTGGTATTTTGAACTAACGCAGGAAGAGAAATGATCCGTTGGAACTTACCATAACGAAATTCAGATCGAGTTGTTCCTTTATCCTCGCTGTGTTTCTCCATTTTCCGTTCCCCTGTCACAGAAACTGTATCTTTAGACACTTGAATATCTAAATCTTTCGCTTCCATACCAGGAACTTCAAGTTTCAATAAAACTGCATCATCGGTTTCGGAAATTTCGGCAGCAGGGGTAAAGGATAATCCTTCGAGTTCTTTCCAATCCCACTGAGAGAGAACAGAATCATCAAATAAGCGATTCATACGACGTTGTAAAGTTTCTAAATCATGAAAAGGATTGTAACGAATTAAAGCCATAATGATACCTCCGAACAGTTTATTTAAGGATTAAGGATGTTTTATTCATCCTTTACTTGAATCAATAGTAGCTAAGTGAACTAAAGAGAATAATACGGTTTTCCTGAAAAGTAATAGAGTAATAAACGTATATTTTCCCTAAACAAAGCGGTTAGGATAACCGAATATCTCTTTTCGGTTCTTTCTTCTTGCTGGTATAGTGCTACGCACTCCTGCACTTAGGCAGGAGAGATTTACGCTTTACTCAGTTTGATTCCAATCTTTCAAAACCTTGATAGATAAGGGTTTAAGGGTTATTCAGCAAACCCTAACCACGAAGCTTACGACTTTTATGAACCTTACCATCAGGCATGGTTGCGCCTTGTAGATTAACTCGTTCCATCTTCGCACTCATTAATTCTGCACGAATTAGGTTAGCGCTAGAGAGATTTGCACCAGTTAACACGGCTCTGGCAAAGAAAGCTTCTACTAAATCACAATCACTTAAATTTGCCCCTTGAAGATTAGCTCTGCGAAAATCAACATGATTCAAACGACCTCCACTAAAATCAGCATTACTGAGATTGGCTTTGTGCATCACTGCATGGGTTAACACTATCCCAGGCGCTACCACATTCTCTAAATCAGCTTGTTCTAACTGCACTCGTAGTAAATTAGCATTGGTTAAATCAGCATCGGTTAATATTGCTCCATTTAAGTTACTATTGCTTAATAATGCTCCTTTAAGATTAGCCCCTGTCAAATCCACTTTCCGTAAATCTGCATCTCGTAGGTTGGCTTCTTTCAAATTAGCGCCTGCTAAATTGGCACGACTGAGATCCACTCCCTTCATATTAGCCCCTTGTAAGTCGGTTCTGGAGAGATTGGCCGCCTGAAGATTGGTATAGTAGCTTTTTTTCTCCTGACGCATATTTGCCCCTCTAATGCAGGAGCCTGTGAGGGTTGCGCCGCTCAGATCTGCTCCTCGCAAGTCTGCACTAATCAAGTTAGCATCGAGTAGGATCGCTAGGGTAATATCAGTATCCCGTAGATTTGCTCCCTGTAGCAAGGTGCCATGTAAGGTAGCGCCACGCAAGTCAGCCCCACTGAGATCGGCTTGGTTGAGGCTTGCACCACTTAAATTAGCGCCGATTAGGTTAGCTTGGGCAAAATTAGCCCTAGTCAGAAAGGAAAATAGGAGATTTGCTCCCCGTAAATCGGCTTCATTTAAGATAATGCCAATTAAATCTGCATTAATCAGGTTAATTCCTGACATTTTTAGGCCACTAAACTGGGTTTCACCAGCAGCATAACGTTCAAGGAGTTCATCGGGTTTCATAGCACGTTTAAATGGGAAAGGGTGAATTAATTATTGGGAAAGTAGGGTCGAATGGTTTCTACAATGGTGCTGGCTGCCTGAATATGAAGATCGGAGTCATTCATCGCTTTTGCCGTCTTTTGTAGTTTATGATCAATCTTGTCTAGTACATGACCACCTTCAAGCAGTTGTTCCATCAGATCATCGAAGGTGTAACTTCTTAGCATTGACCAATCTTGACCACTTTTATCCCACTGATGAAATAAGAGAGAAAATAAGAGGATTTTAGCCCGTAGAGGATTGGTATATTGAAAGATATTTTCCCTAATTTCAAATAAATCGTATTCGATGGGTTCTTCAGGTACAGCCTCTACTACTGGAGAGATTGCAATTTGCTTGAGTTCCGTGATTCCCTGTTCTGCTGCTAGGTCAATAACAGAGGTTTCAAACTCTTGAGAAGAGTCATCATTCCTTTGGGGAACATTAATCGAATTAAGCTGAATAATTTGGGTATTATAGATTTGGGTACTGCCTTCTTTCTCTTTAAGAGATTCTTCTGCCAGATTATTGTATAAAACATTTAATTGATCAAGGATAATGTTAGCGATCGCTAAATATAAACTCTGTTTATTCAAGTTATCCACAATTCTTTGTAGAGCCGTTTTTAGCTCTCTCTGGGTTGGATAAATTTGACAAATATCACTAAGTAAGTTATTGACTCCATAGTGATCAATAACGCCTAAATCATTTTCCCAACGATTCTGACACAGGCAATAAACCAGTTTTTTAATGCGAGAATTTTCTCTATGGGAGGTTAATTGATGAGTAACTTGCTGAATGAGAAAGTTGGGATCTACCATTTGAGTCTCTTTCTCAATCTCAATCGGGGTGGCTTCATGCTCTATGGTTTCTACTTTTACTACCCCCTCTGATTCTTCTATTCCTTCATTGATATGATCATAGAGGGGAGTCACCTGATCTAAGATTACTTTGGCAACGGCTGCATAAACTTTAGGGCGATTTAATGTTTTAACTAACTTATACAGAGAAAATGTTAATTGTTCAATGGTTGGTCTAGCATTTAATAATTGTGTCAATAAGTCTTCAAAGGAAAAAGTATTTAAAACATTGGGATCATTTTCCCAATATTTTTTACAAAGGCAAAAGATTAATTTCTTTATTCTTAATGCCTCTTCGTGATGATCTAATCGTTGGGCAATATCAGGGAGAAGTTGGATGGATAATTGCATGATGACCTCTGGTTCAGTATTAGGAAGCAGGTATCAAAAGAATTTAACTGTTCCCTATTGGGTAGAATCTCCTGTAAGAGACTCGGAATCAAGGTTGGTTAAGTCTTGAGGCGTATTACAATTAAATAGCACTCGCTTATCAACCACTGGTAGAGGATAAACGCTTTGCTGCTGTAACCACCCCTGAAAAGAACGCTCCCCCTGTTGCACAAATTGTTGTCCTGATGCTAAACACTGAGAACGGTAAAAGCCACAAAGGGGATCCCATCCTTTCGGATGACGGGGTAAAAGAGCGATCGCTGTATCGGGGACTTGGGGAAGATAACAAGACCATTGAGCAATGACTTCTGATGTTAAATTGGGTAAATCGCAGGCTAATAATAAACACCAATCGGTTTTTATTTGCGATAATCCCCACAAGAAACCTGTTAGAGGAGAATTATCTTCTCTTAGAGGTTCTTTAATTATATGACAATCAGAGGGGATCACTGAACGATAGCGATCGCTCCAAGGTGTCACCACATAAACCTGATCTGTAATTGTTTGAGCAATGGAACAGATTTTTGTGATTAAGGGGTTTCCTCCCACGTTAAGTAAGGCTTTATCCCGTCCCATACGGCGACTGTGACCTCCGGCCAAAATAATGGTTGAAAGGGTGACACGCACTGGGGAAGAGAATGATTCCATTGCTTATGGGCAAGGAGTTGGTTAACCTTGGGTTGAAAATAGTATTCCCATTTGCTGGGGGTAAAGTATCAAGATCTGGCTCAACACAGAAGAAAGTAGGAACTATGATTCAGTGAATAGTTATCAGTGACCAGTTACTACTGCTGTGTCAAACTAATTTTAACCCTTCAATCTTCCCCCTCTTCCCACACTTCCCATTTATGGTATATTGGGTGGTCAAGGTAGTTATAACTACTTAAAACTGTATTAACGATTTAGAGGAATTTAATTATGCCTTATACTACAGAAGAAGGTGGACGCTTAAACAACTTTGCGGCTGAACCCAAAGTTTATCAAGCTAAACCCCCATCACAAAATGAAAAACGAAACTACATTATTTTAGGCGCACTCGCTTTACTCCTTGTTGGTGGCATTTTATATGTAACTGTTTACGTTTCCAATGCTGCTATCGGCTAAACATAAAAATAGACAAGATAAAGTGGCGATCGCTTTTCTTCAGGGCGATCGCTGTTTATAGATCAAGCAAAGGCAATTCAGAAATTAAATAAATAGCTATGGAGATACGAACGGCAAAAAATGAAGATTTAGACTTAATATTGGCACTATACCGACGAGTTGCTGCTAATTCAACTGGATTAGCTCGCCTTGCTTATGAAATAGATAGGGCTTATGTTCTTGACTTTCTCAATAACGCAATCAATCAAGGAGTAGGGTTAGTTGCGCTTGATCAATCCAAGGAAATTAAAGCAGAAATACACGCTTATTCCTTGGGAATTTATCGTTTTTCACACATTTTAACTAATTTAACCCTAGTGGTTGACCTTGATAGTCAGGGGCAAGGAGTTGGTACAGCAATTTTTGAAAGATTTCTACAGAAAGTGATTAATGAAATGCCTCATATTTTGCGTGTTGAATTAATTGCTTGTGAGTCTAGTCAAAAAGCAATTCACCTGTATGAACAATTGGGATTTAAGATTGAAGGACGATTAGAAAATCGAATTATGAATAAGGATGGTTCACTAGAAGCCGATATTCCAATGGCCTGGATGCGTCATACCCAATCAGACTGATCAAACCTAGTTATAGGTAGAGAGGGGGAAGCATTGAAACCAGCAAAAGTATAATACACCTAAATGGTTAACTTAATTGAGTCACAATCTGTTGATCGAGTAGCGCTTCTTGGGTTAATAAATCTTCAACAGTCAAGCGTAAGAACTTAGATTCATCGATAAAAAATTGAAGTTTTAAGCGATCTTTCCCTGGCTTTCCTAAAGGATTTAATCTGGCAATAGTTCTTGCACCGTCTCGATCATTTAACGGTTTAACTGTCTTTTCGCCTCCTTGAAGAGAACGAGTAATTAAGCGATCACCGTCAAAATAAACCTCATTAATATTACTTTGTTCCCCCAATTCCCCAATAATTAATTCAATACTGGGTTGATTGTCAAGAGATGCACCTAAATATAACTCAACAGGAGTGGACATAGGATAAGGTTGGCCTGCTTTAATAATAGAGTGCCATTGATGGGCATTTTTGCGTCGATCCCAATAGCGAATACCATAACTATGATAAAGAAAATCTTTTAACTCCATTCCCTGAGCTAATTGTAATGCACCTTGGGCGATCGCAGTAAAAGGGCGATCGCTTTTAATTTTCTCCTCACTAAAATACTGTTTAATCCAATTTTGCACAGCAGGAATTTGGGTACTTCCTCCCACTAATAAGACTTTATCAATATTATCTTTTTCAATGCCATTGCGTCGTCCTTGTTGTAAAACCTGGGTCATTAAATCATCTAATTGGGTAAAAAATCCATTGTCGTCTAAGATGATTTTAAATTGACCTTGATCTAAACTTAACTCATAACTATCTAGAGTTTGATCATTAAAATAAATTTCTGTTGCTTCGTTTTGAGAAGACAATTTAATTTTTAGTCTTTCTGCTAAACGAGTAGTTAAACTGGTTTTCCCTAAATCTTGCGTTTGGGCAAAATAATCAACTAACCAGTTATCAATATCACTTCCCCCTAAATTGGTTCCTGCTTTCCCTAACACCCTTGCCGTTTTCTGTTTTTGGGCTGAATTCTGACCAAATAGTTTTTCACCCCATTTAATAATAAATCCTTGAGTTTGAACATTATTGGCTATATCTAGATCAACCAAAGAAAAATCCAGTGTACCACCCCCAAAGTCAATGACTAAGACAATATCATTTTCAATCTCTTCATAACCTAATGCTGCGGCGGTTGGTTCATCGACAATGCGAAATTGTTCAATTGGCCAAGGTTCACAGATTTGACCTAACCAATTGCGATACACTTCAAAACTATCGACAGGAACAGTTAAAATTAGGGAATCTAATTTTTCTTCTGTCGTCAGAAGCTGTTCAATTAAAGTTGTTAAAAACCATTCTCCTACCTGTTCAAAACTAATTTGAGTTTCATCTAATTGCGGCAAAAAACCTTGAATAGAAGCTCCAATTCCCCGTTTAAATCCTTGAAAAAAACGGGAATCACTGGTTAAATCGAGCCCTTGATCTCGAATCGTTTGACCTAATAAAACTTTTTTCTCTTGTGCTTGTTGAATATAAAGTAAACTAGGGATTAAAGGAGGATTAAGGGGAGATTGTTGGCTAAAATTGGCAAGATTGACCACTTCAGCTTCATTGGTTACTTGATTAAGCCGAGTGATTACCGTGTTGCTAGTTCCAAAATCTATGGCGTATGGCATTAAGACAAAATGAGGATAATTGATTTTTTGATCATTTTAACGTGAGTTCGCTGTAGTCCAATTTTATTGGTTGATCCAACTACTATTATTACCTGTAGGGGCATCGCACTGCAATCCCCCCATATCTATAGTGCTACGCACAAGGCAGAGGGCAGGAGGCAGGGGGCAGGAGTAGGCTGTGACTTGGTTTCAAGGATCTTTAATGTCAAACATCTTATTTTGTACGGCTATATTGGTTGTCACAGGATATGGCCGTATGTGGGTGATGGTGGGCTTTTATCATCTCTTGGTGGGGGCAGGGTTTTGCCATACCCTAGTGGAGGCAGGGTTTTGCGATGCGAAACCCCTACAATATCTTGATCATGCCCTTCCACCCCGTAGCATTAGGTAGGATGGGCTTTGCCCATTAAATCATAGAATTAAC
>JBFRWQ010000518.1:0-4156 GCA_051439665.1 Microcystaceae cyanobacterium
TTGGCGTTAAAGGATCGGTAATAAATCGCTTAATACCAACATTTGCATCAATAACAGAGCGTAAAATTTTACTCATCTTTCTCTATCTTCTCTAATTAATTCCGTACTATCAAGAAATCCAAAAATAACAACCAATTTTATGAAGGGAGCATTGATACCCAGTCCGACTTAAGAAAATCTTATGAAGTCTGTCAAAAATCCTGCGCTACAATAAGCTGTAGCTCAATAACTGGTCCAAATCGATAAATGCCCTCACGTTATCTTTCAATCATTATCTTAAGCGCTCTCTTGCCTTTTTTGATGCAGAAAAGGGGAGTCAGTCAGGTTATACCCGATCAAACATTAGGGAGTGAAAGTTCAAACGTAACGCCGATTAATGCTAATTTTGACCGTATTGATGGTGGGGCAGTGCGAGGAAGCCATTTATTCCATAGTTTTAGTCAATTTAATATTCCTGACAGTCATTCTGTCTATTTTAGTAACCCTGCTGTCATTCAAACCATTTTTAGTCGGGTAACGGGAAATACCCCGTCTGAGATTATGGGCAGATTAGGGGTATTAGGAGATGCTAATTTGGTGTTTATGAATCCTCATGGTGTCATTTTTGGACAGAATGCCAGTTTAGATATTTCGGGTTCATTTGTTGTCACAACGGCGGAGACTATTCGCTTTCCTGATGGTAGTCAATTCAGCGCTGTTAATCCTCAAGGTGTCCCTATTTTAACCATAGATGTTCCTGTCCCAGTTGGTTTAGTTTTTGAAGGAGATCCCACTGGTAAAATCTACAATCAGGGGGATTTAGCAGTCGGTGGACATTTAAGTTTAATCAGTGGTGAAATTATTAATCTTGGTTCATTGAATGCTATAAATGGAAAGATTGAGTTAGATACAGTTGGGTTATCAGATTCTCCTTTAGTGTCAGGAGATATTAAGATTGTTGGTAATTCTGAGCAAGTGTCTCTGTTAGGAGATAGCGCTGAGATAACGGCAGGCAATGATTTAATAATCCAAGATGCAAAAGTAGGAACAATTGAGGATTTAAGTTTAACTGCACAGGATAGTGTAATGATTCGGGACTCTGTGTTAACACCTACTCAAATCGTGGCGGGAAGAGATTTAACCATACAAGGGAATCAAGCGGTTGATATTTTTGCCTTAAATCATCCTCAGAGTGGTTTATTTTCAGGTGGAGATATGGTTCTAATATCCCTAGATAAAGTGGGAGGAGATGCTCATTATTATAGTGGGGGAACGTTTAGAATTGAGAAATTAGATGGTAATTTAGGAGATTTAAATAGTCCTTATGATCCCGTTATTCGTAGTCAAGGGGATGTTGAATTTTCGGGCTATCAAGGAACATCTCTACACATTATTGCTGGGGGAGCAGTTAATATTGATACGGTTATTATCACAGGCTCAGATACGGTTGGTGATTCAATTAATCCAACAGCCACTCCTGACTTAGCAAATGTTACTCTATCAGATGGAACAGCAATTGTAATTGATGGCAACGCACAACCAACTTTAGACATTCGAGCGGGAGTTGATCCGGATGTGATTGGTTTACCTTTAGGAACAACTGGGTACAATTTTCCTTCAGAAATATTTATTCCTCTCCTATTACCACCTAACAATAACGAAATAGCAACCAGTGCAGATATTACTTTAAGTGACGTTTTTATGCGAGCGCCTAATGGTCTTGTCTTTATTACTAATAAGTATCGACCAAACACAGCATTATCAGGGGGAAATATTGTTATATCTGGTGGAGTTGGAATTGTCAGTAATGATGAGATAGGCGGATTTGAAGGAGATGCAAGTGATATTATCATTGATGGTATAAACAATATAAACTTACTGGAAAATAGCTCTATATCTAGCTCTTCAGTATCAGGGCTAGGTGGTGATATCAAATTACTAGCAGACGGTGATTTGAATTTTACTCCTAATAGTTTGATTTTATCTACGGGAGAATTAGGTGGTTTGATAAAATTAAAAGGTCAACAGATAACTGTTCAAGAATCCATCATTAGTACCATATCAACTGGTGAATTTGAAGGGAATGTACAAAGTGGAGATATTAAAATTGAGGCAGAAACCATAAACATCAATCAAGGAATAGTTTTGGCATCATCAGTAGGAGGAAATGCTCAAGCAGGAGATATTGAGATAGACGCAAAAGAACTAAAGCTAGAAAATCTAGGAATCATTAGCTCTCTTTCTTTTAGTCAAGGCAATACAGGAAATATAACGCTTAATATTGAAGGAGAAATTCAGTTATTAGGGGGCAATGAAGCTGAAGACTCGGGAAATAATTCTGGTTTCTTTGATCAAATTTCTTCTTTATCATCTGCTAGTAGTATTCAAGTAGGTACTTTTGATGACGCTCAAATAAATGGTGCAGACACAAATGGTGAAGAAATAGAAGCAGATACAGGGAATATTAATATTTTTGCAGACTCTCTCTTAATAGAAGATATAAGCAGTATTGGCAATTTTAATGATGTTATTGGCGATACAGGTCAAATATCATTAGTTGTTAATCAAGGAATTACCTTAAAGTCGGGATTGATTATCAACTCTTTGCAAAATGAAGGACAAGGAGGAGATATTAATATTGAAACGGGCTTTATTGAAATTTTAGAGGGTGGGCAAATTGGAACTGGGGTTGCTCGCTCTCGTCTCTCCATTGGCCGAGGTAATAGTGTGAGTGGTGGAGCAGGAGATATTAATATTAATGCAACAAATTATATTAAAATGTCAGGAACACTCCCTGACTTTCTTATCTCTAATCCAAGTAATCTTTCTGACACTTTTTCTGGTGAAGGAACAGCTTCAGTCATAACAACTGCTACTAATGAAAATACATTCGGGACATCAGGTTCTATTAGCATCAATACTCCCACACTTCAAGTAACCAATGGTGCAGCGATAGAGACTTATACAGTAACCAGTAATCCCGCAGGAAATATGATTCTTAATGTTGATGTTTTAGAATTAACTCAAGGAGGACAACTGATTTCTACTACTTTAGATCAAGGCAATGCGGGAGCGATTGAGCTTAATATAGAAGATAAATTATTAATTGAAGGATTCGATCCTACTTTCGCCGAGCGCTTGGAAAAATTTGGTTCTGATATTGTGACTAACCAAGGGGCAGAAAGTGGTATTTTTGCCAATACAACATCTGAGTCAACAGGAAATGGGGGCAATATTACAATTACTGACTCTAATCAGATTTTGATTAAAGATCAAGGAAGAATTATAGTTGAATCTTCTGGCTTGGGAAAACCAGGAACAATTAATATTAAGACTGATATCTTAACCATTGGCCAAGATGCACAACTGAGTGCAACGGCCACCTCTACTTCTAGCAATACAGAAGGTGAAGGCAGTATTAACTTAAATGCTAATATCCTTAATATTTCAGGTAAACTAGGAATCTTTGCTGAAACTAATAGCGTCACACCAGCAGGAAGCTTAACGATTAATCCTAAGAATACCTCAAACCTCATGATCAACTTTACCGAAGAAGGATTTATTTCTGCTTCTACTACTGCACAGGGAGAAGGGGGAAATATTAAAATTACTGCGCCCCAAACTCTAGATATAAGTGGAGAAGGAACAATATCTGTTACCACATCAGGAAAGGGAAATGCAGGAATCATTGAACTGAATTCTCAACAATTAAACTTAAGTGATGGCTTAGAAATTAGTGCTTCAACAACAGGGGATGGAAAAGCAGGAGATATCTTTTTAATAGCCAATACTCTGAACTTAGATAATACTCAACTTAATGCCTTTACTGACAGTCAAGGGATTGCTGGCAATATTGTTATTTCCGATCAAGACAATACAAATGCAGATCAAGTGAGTTTAACAAATCAATCAATCATTTCAACAGAAATTAAGCTTGATAGTATATTACCGAATAACCATCCACTCAGTAATATTTTAATTCAAACAGATAGCCTAACTCTCGATAATTCAACCTTAACAACCTCAACAGCAGGAATAGGAGATGCAGGGGATATTACTATTCCTAGCGCTACTAATATTACCCTAAACAATTCTAATATTAATGCTTCCACATCAGGAGAAGGAGATACAGGAGAAATTGAAATAAGTGCTTCTGATACTTTACAACTGAATAATA
>JBFRWQ010000519.1:0-5212 GCA_051439665.1 Microcystaceae cyanobacterium
GCGTATTGCGATCGCCCGTGCTGTCCTTCTTAATCCCCGTATTTTAGTCTTAGATGAAGCAACCTCGGCCTTAGACTCAGAATCGGAAGCTTTAGTGCAGGAAGCCCTTGAGCGTATTATGGTTGACCGTACTGTCTTCATTATTGCCCACCGTCTCAGTACCGTGCGCCGAGCCGATAAAATTGTTGTTTTAGAAGAAGGCCAAGTGGTAGAGTCTGGTAGCCATGAGGACTTACTGGCTGAATCAGGACGTTATGCTCAGTTTTATGCCCAACAATTCCAAAATTAAACTAAGATGAAAATCCCTATCTATCCTCAAGATAACTTTAGAATCAGTTTTGCCCCTCTTTCCCTTGATGAAGTCTATCAACTCGCAGATGATCCCGCCAATGGAGCGATCGTCGTTATGAGTGGGACTGTGCGTCAACAAACCGATGGAAAAGCAGTCGGTTACTTAGAATACCAAGGATATGACCCAATGGCCTTGAGAGTCTTCCAGCACATCGCCCATAATATCCGACAACAATGGCCAGACGCTAACCGAGTCATTATTCATCATCGCATCGGAAAACTCCAAATTGGCGAAATTAGCGTCCTTGTCGCCGTCGGTTGTCCCCATCGCACAGAAGCTTTTGCTGCTTGTCGCTATGGGATTGATACCCTGAAACATAATGCTCCTATCTGGAAAAAAGAACATTGGCAAGATGGAGCGAGTGAATGGGTATCAATTGGCGCTTGTGAGGCTGAAGCGCCAGACAGATTGGATCACCAATTAACCTTTAACCCCACAAAAAGCTAACCATTTCGGTTGGGTTGAACCCTTTTGCTCACTATAATAACCAGAAACCTGATACGGCTGACAATTTTCAGCAGCAAAACCAGCTTCTAGAGCCAAGTGGGTTAAGTCTTCCACACTCGCACAAGCGACAAAGGGTTCAGAATTGTAATAAACTTCTGTATCTCGGAAATAACGAGCGGCTGTACTAGAAGGAGATAAAAACATCAAACTATCTAAATGCACCATAATTCCCCCAGTTTTTAGCAAACGATAACTTTCCTGAAAGATACGTTGTTTAGCTACATTAGGGATTTCGTGCAATAGAATATGACTAACTACGAGATCAAAACTTTGGTCGGGAAAGTCAGTTTGTTCTGCATTCTGTTGAGCGAAATAGACCTTTTGTCCTAGTCCATTAGCTCTTGCAGTAGCATAGCGTAAGATAGAAGCCCCTAAATCAATGCCCCACACTTGAGCTTCTGGGTAAGCTTGGCTGTAGGGAAGAGTGCTATGGCCAACCGAACATCCCATATCTAAAATCTGCTGAGGATTAAATTGGGGATAATAGGACTTCAAAACTTGTTCAATAATGGTATGACCAAATTCATCATTAAGAGGACCTAACCAACCCCTTCCATAGAGAAAAACCCCATGATCATATAGTACCCCAGTCCGAAAATCTTCCTGTCCTTGGTCTTTTAAATAACCCCCTGGCATTCGATGGATATCAACTTTACTTTGATGATTAGGAATCGATAAATCTGGATTAAGTTCTAATTGGCTGAGTCCCTTATTATATTTTTGATAAGCTTGCATCAAGCGCTTGTGATCCTTTTCTATACTTGCTTGAGTGTAAGACCACATTCTGTCTTGCATTTGACTACGCTGTTGATTAGCTTCTTGAATAGCTGGTATCCCATCCAGTTTTTTTGCGCCATTGATGAGTTTCCGTTAGATCTTGACCTTCTAAGTCGTCAATCGCTTGTTTTAACAAGCCAAAGTACCATTGACGACTTTTACTAATATCTTCCCCTAACTGCTGATTAGCTTGGACATCTTGATTTTGAGGAAGTAGGGGATGGAGAAATTGGGAATGTAAAAAAACCATGTTATAACTGAAGAGGTTGGATAAAAATAGTTAGATCATATCATTTTATCCTTCTCGTGTCTTCTGTCTCAAAGCCCTAACCTAAAAGATATCGTGAACAGTCAAGTCAAAGATTGTGTCTTAAATCACAAAATCCACCTTAACTTAATCTTAAAGAGATTTAATTGACATTCACAACCAATATGGAAGATATTTGGAAGAATCAATGTCTCTAACAAGATGGCCTTTTATGATTAAGAGTGACTAAAGCAGATACTGTTGGGTTTTCCAATCATAGGTGACGCTCGTGATGACAAATTCTCCCACAAACTATCATTTTCCTTCAACCTTGGTCTATTCCCCTCTTGACCCTGTAACACAAACCCTTCATCCCTCAGTTCATAGCCAAACCAAACGCTTGATTGATATTGTCGGCGCATTGGTTGGACTTTTCCTCACGGCGCTTGTCTTGATTCCTATTGCGATCGCTATGCACTTTGATAGTCCTGGCCCCATTCTTTATTGTCAAGTGAGATGTGGCTTAAGAGGAAAACCCTTTAGGATGTGGAAATTCCGCTCAATGGTTAAAAATGCAGAAAAACAAAAACATTTAGTAGTCAATCAAGCCCAAGGACAGTTTTTCAAGAATGATCATGATCCAAGAGTTACTCCCTTGGGAAAATTTCTAAGACGCACCAGTTTAGACGAATTCCCCCAATTTTGGAATATTCTGATCGGAGAAATGAGTTTAGTGGGAACTCGCCCACCCACTCCCGATGAAGTTCAAAAGTATGAAGCTCATCACCATCAAAGACTATTAGTCAAACCTGGTTTAACAGGAGAATGGCAAGTGAAAGGGCGATCGCTGGTAACTAACTTTGAAGAAGTGGTTAAGCTAGATTTAGCTTATCAAAGTAAATGGTCAATTGCTTACGATATTAAGTTAATTATTCAAACCCTATTCACTGTCATCAAAGGAAAAGGCGCTTATTAACCTAAGATCCATCATTTTTATACTGAACCCTATTTTCGTTCAGGATGGGGATCGGTGATCAGACAACTACCAAATTGATTAATTTGATTAATTAGCTTATAAAGACGACCAAAACTTTTCTGATTAAAATGAAAGACTAAACGGGGTAAATCCTTGGTATCATCGTTTTTTTCTTGAGGTAATACTTGGCTTTTTTGAAACTTCCCTGATACTAAGATGTCAGAGAATTCTTCGTTTAATTGTTCCACCTGTTCATCTAATAGTTCATAATTGAGACGCATCACAAATTGATGATCCACATAGCGACTTGAATGATAAACGCAGTAAAAATTACGAATGACTTGACAGGCTTCCATTAGATTATCTGTGACAGTGTAAAGATTAAGATCTTCTGGACTAATCAATTGGCGCTCTAATAAATTATAGTAAACATGGTCATGCCACTGCTTCCAATAAGTTCCCCCTGGTTCATCAATTAAAACTAAAGGGGCCGGTCCATATTTGCCTGTTTGACATAGAGTAAGGGTTTCAAAGGCTTCATCTTGTGTGCCAAACCCGCCAGCAAATAAAGCGACTGCATCACTCTCTCTTAAAAAGAATAATTTTCTTGTAAAAAAGTATTTAAAACAAATCAGTTTCGGATCACCTTCAATATAAGGATTAGAACTGTGTTCAAAAGGCAGTTGAATACTTAAGCCAAAAGAATGCTCCTTACCTGCTCCTTCATTCCCTGCTTGCATGATCCCTCCACCTGCTCCCGTTAATACCATAAACCCTAATTGGCTGATACGCTTGGCAAATTCTACAGCAAATTGATATTCTGAACTTTCTTGAGGGAGACGGGCTGATCCAAAGATCGTAATTTTACGCACATGACGATAGGGATGAAAGGTTTGGAAGGCATTTTCTAGGTCTTTTAAGGTCGATCCTAATATTTTCCAGTCTAAGCGCTCAAGATCATCATCAGAAATACGAACTAAAGTTTCTAAGGCACGTTGAATCCATTTTCCGTGGCGATGGTTGGGGATTCGTTCAACAAGATCGACTAAATCATTGATTAATGCTGTATGAGTGGAATTTTCAGAATTTGATAGGGTCATCTTAGTTAATAATTAAAGAATTTGGGATCACTAGGGATCAAGTCTGAATATAGCAATTCCCATAGTAGTGAGATACTTTGAGGCAGGAGGCAGGCGGCAGGAGGTAGAAGGCAGGTGTTAAGATCCGATGGTATTACCTCATGAGATTGGGAAACGCTATCATAGACAACTTATTATTTTAACCTGAGTTATGGTTAAGAATGGGTAAAGCTTTTTCCGATCTGATCTTCAATTAGAATAATGATCAGGAAAGTTTGTTTAGGCAATTACATCGTTGTGTTTTTCTACCCATTCTTTCAATTTTTCTAAAAAGTCGAGAGCAGTACAACCAAAATCAGTAATCTCATAAGTCACAGCTACTGGACGAGTGCTGATTACGGTACGAGTAATAAGTTGATTGTTCTCCATTTCTTTGAGGCGATCAGTTATTACTTTTTTACTTGCGCCACTTAGTTGACGTGCTAAGTCATTAAAACGCACGGGTCCATCTTTAAGATGCCATAAAATTGAGCCAGTCCATTTGCCTCCAATAACTCTCATGCCTCGCTCAATGGCGCAAGGCTGAAAACAAGGTTCGATCGCTTTTTTTTGTCCTTTTTCATTGGTCTGAATATTTATTTGTCCCATTTTGAATAATTTACCTCATGTTAGTTGCCGAGTGATTATCCCCAAAAAGTAGGTTACTAAAAAGTAACTGGTTGTTTATAGTAACCTAAAATCGCTAAGATATTTTTGAAAATTCAACCTGACTGAACTATCATGACAAATGTTCTAATTATCAATGGTCATCAGTATTACCCTTTTGCCGAAGGTAACCTTAACAAAAATTTGGTCAATCAAGCCCAAGCGCTACTTACACAAAAGGGATACAATGTGCGACTCACTGTTTCTCAAGATCCTTACGATGTCTCAGAAGAATTGGCAAAGCATCAATGGGCGGATATCATTATTTTGCAAACCCCTGTTAACTGGATGATGGTATCCTGGAGTTTCAAAAAGTATATGGATGAAGTCTATACAGCAGGCATGAGAGGAGCATTGTGTGAGGGTGATGGACGTACCTCAGACGCACCGAAAAAAAACTATGGTAATGGAGGGACTTTGCAAGGAAAGAAATATATGCTCTCATTAACTTTCAATGCCCCTAAAGAAGCCTTTGATGCCCCTGATGAGTATTTATTTCAAGGTAAAGGCGTTGACGATTTATTCTTTGCCATGCACATGAATTTTCGCTTTTTTGGCATGGAAGCACT
>JBFRWQ010000520.1:0-4187 GCA_051439665.1 Microcystaceae cyanobacterium
AAATGACCTTCATCATACCTGGGAAATAGCGATCAACTGTAATAACATTAATATTGACCAAATTTTCCACTAAGGCAGGTGTTAAGCGATCGCCTTCCACATCAATACTGGTTTTATAACGAATTTCCCCATCTTCAAAATCCATTTCAAAGTTACCAATACTAAGGCCATAATTGGCTCTTGTTAAAAATTCAGCCATCAGTACTCTTTGCTCTTCAGGAACTTTAATGGGAACTTGCGACACAAAGCGAAAGGTTTGTCTTTCCTCATTGGTAATGGCATAACAATCATACTCCCCATTACGGCCTGATACCCCCATTTTCAGCGCTTCTCCAGGGGAAACTTCCATAAATTTCCAATCGTCATCCTCAAAGTACTGAATGACTGGTTCAAATAAGTTACTCATTGATATTAATTCCTCAGATAATCTTCTTGCTTTAGATTAATTATTACTCAAAATTGGCTATTTTCCTCGTCTTTTGAATCCACAGGAAATTCAGGAAGAGGCACTTTATATTCTTTTTCCTGATTTAATTCTTGACAATGAACCCACACATTATAACGAATTTTTTGGCAATTTTCATTCTTAACAAAATAGTTCACACTTTGATGAAAATGAACTTTCAGATGAGTAAATGGTAGGGGACTGATGGGATTAATTCCTTGCATTAATAAGAAAATTAAAATTGATTTATCTGTCATTCCTTGAGAAATGAGCACCACCTTGAGGGTTGTCTCTTTAACAGAAACTTTAACATTAATATCATGGGGGTGAAAAACTTGATTAAGGAGAGTGGCGATCGCTGCTGGATTTCCACTCTTCCCTAACTCCTTTAAAATTGCCTCAGAGGTTGATTGCATAGGCTATCCCTGTGATTAAATTTCGCTCGTTACAGACTCACAATCTTAGCGCTTGCTTATGATTGGAGCTTTTCTAGAGCCGCAAGGGGGCATACTCTTTTGTACTCTATCAGGTGTCCTCCTAGTCAGCGAGGCTAGTGAACTACCCATTCAATGATAGCACAAAAACGGGCATCTATCTTAAATACAACATTCATCCCTAATCTCTAAGTTAAGGAAGTTAAGGGCAAAATGGGATCGATGAACAAATCATATTTTATGGGGCAACCCTTTAGCTGTTCTAGGGTTCAGCCTTTTTGAATCTAGTTTTTTTTATCTTTTTTCTTAAGTTCCTTAACTTCACTTGTAAGTTTACATCATTTAGTTTCACAATGTATTTGGTTAGGGAACAAAAATAAAATGACGTATCATTACTTGGATAGTATGATTCTAGAGCAAGATTTCTTAGTTAACCTAATCTTTAGGTAAAGTTGGGAAACCATTCCTAACCCTATGCGAACACTTAATTTTGCCTAGAAAAGTATTATTAAACGATGATCCAGTCATTTTCTTTTTTTTATGTCTAATTTTCAGGAAAAGTGTTGGACATAAGCCGGATTCTGTTCCAAGGGGGTCATCTATCTGAGATGCTTGTTACCAAACACCTTCTGCGGTTCACCTAAAACGAGGGCGGAAAAAAGACCAACCTTACCCTCTCCGACCTTGCTCCCAACGGGGGTTTACCGAGCTAGTATCTCTCGACACTACTGGTGCGCTCTTACCGAAACACCTTTGCACCCTTACCTTAATTACTAATTGTAAAAAAGGCGGTATTTTTCTGTGGCACTTTCCTCATTCTCACGAATACTGGGAGATTATCCAGCCGTTTAGTCTTTAGGGAGTCCGGACTTTCCTCAGATTTAAGGTTTAACTTAAATCCGCAACCCCTTCGCCAACACTTTCCTACGGTTTAAGATAGCATTGCCTGGCATGGTTTCCAAGCATTTGCCACCTTCATTGTGCATGGTTTTACCGAAAATTGTGCGATTGAAAGCCCCTCCGATGCACGATATGGGGAGTGTCACTCTTCTACCTTTTCCCAAATTAATTCAACCACAGCAAAATTCCCATCAACTTTTCTCTCTTCTGCTTCTTCACGGGTGTAATAAAGCGAACCGTAGGCAATTTTTTGATGTTTGAGAAGATATTTAGGAATAATCGAAAACCAGCCTTTGATCAAATCTTGAAAATTATATTCAAAGTAAATTCGTTCTTTACTGTCTGGGGACATTTCCACAATCCAATAAATTTCAGGATGATCTTGGTCAATGAGTTTATAGGTAGCGCTAGGAGAAGCTTCAGAGGTCGTCATGATGTTAAGAATCGTTAAATTGACTAAATAGGCCAATGGTCGTTTTTATCCTCTAATTTAAGACAAGAAGATCAATCATAGCGTTATTAGTGAACAAAAAGCTATTATTGTCTGCTCTCCTGACTTGATAGTGATCAGAAAAACTCATAAGTTGTAGGATGGGTTAGGAACGAAGATGTTAAAGATGTAAGTTTGACAGCCTGTCTTTTGACATTTTCTCTTATTCCTTTCTATGCTAAAAAAGCATATATACAGAGGAGACTTGATACGTAGCCCATGAATTCTGACCTAGATACACCCCAATCTACTCAAGAAAAGTCCCAAAGTTGCGGTATTGACCAAGGAAAATGGCTTTCAGTCGGAATTGCACCAACAGGCTATATTGCAATTGGCATTGTTCCTATGGGAATCGTCTCTATCGGTGTTGTTCCAATGGGCTTGATTTCCTTTGGCGCTGTTACGATGGGATTATTGGCATCTGGATTGGTATCAATGGGAATTGTGGCAGTAGGTGGCGAAACAATGAGTTTTATTAATTTAGAAGGGGCAAAGATTGGTAATATTAGGCTGCAAGGGAATCCTCATCATACTTCCCCTGACATGAAAGAGCATGATATGAATCATACACCCGATCATTCTATGCCCCACCATCATTAATAAGGGGACATCCAATCTGAAAAAAATTGCAAAACCTAGACGTAGAGGGCAGTTTAGCCTCATGGTTTGCAAAATCGGCGTAGGTAAGTCAAAATGAGATGGGCGAAATCTTATGGTTAGCCTGTTTTTTCTCATGAGTGGTCAATATGTCCAAAGATCAGCCGAAAAACAATAACGTTCAGGTAGAGGTAGCCCAACCCCTTTTAAATGGTAATGGGTCGGTTTTAGAAGCCCTAGCCAACCGACCTTCTCGCTGTGATGTTCAAACCCACCAAATTGTTCAACAGCTAAAAGCAACTCTTGTGAAACACCAAGATGAACACCATATTATTGTCATTCAGGACTTTCCAGATCCAGATGCACTGTCAAGCGCTTGGGCTTATCAGCTAATTGCCGATCGCTATCAAATTAAATGTGATATTGTTTATTCGGGGACTTTATCCCATCAAGAAAATATTGCTCTCGTTAAGTTAGCCAATCTTCCCGCCAAACGATGGGGCGTTAATACCCTCAAAGATAGAGATTTATCAATTTATCAAGGATTCATTCTGGTTGATAACCAAGGAAATACCAGTCAGTTAACAGAATGGGTGTGTCAGGCAGAAATTCCCCTCATTGCTGTGATTGATCATCATGCTAAACAAAAGGAAATTGAGGCAGAATTTATCGATTTACGCCCTAATATCCGAGCAACTGCCACAATGCTTGCCGAATATCTACAAACAGGCATTATCGAATTTTCTAGTAGTAACCCTACCCATGTTAAATGTGCCACTGCTTTGATGCACGGTCTGAGATCAGATACAAATGGACTATTACAGGCACAAGAATCAGAATTGATGGCGGCAGCTTATCTCAGTCGCTTGTATGATTCTCAGTTACTGAATTCAGTATTACAATCAGCCCGATCTCGTCGGGTGATGGATGTGATTGAGCGATCGCTACAAAATCGGATCACTAATAATAATTTTTCCATCGCAGGGGTGGGTTATTTGCGTTATGATGACCGCGATGCAATTCCTCAAGCAGCAGATTTTTTAGTGACCGAAGAAAATATACACACAGCAGTGGTTTATGGGATTGTTCACGACGAAGCCAATGACATTGAAGTGGTGATTGGTTCATTAAGAACGAATAAATTAACCCTAGATCCAGATGAATTCCTCAAAGAAACTTTGGGACAAGATGTACATGGGCGATTTTTCGGAGGAGGTAGAGATATGGCAGGAGGATTTGAAATTCCCATTGGATTTCTCGGTGGATCGAACGATAACAGTGATTATACAAAATTAAAATGGGAAGTCTTTGATCGTCAAAT
>JBFRWQ010000521.1:0-18844 GCA_051439665.1 Microcystaceae cyanobacterium
TAACCAATAACTCCCAAACTACCACATCCACAGCAGGAAGAGGAGACGCAGGAAATATTACTATTCCTAATGCACAAAATATTAACCTAAACAATTCTAACATCAACGCTTCCACATCAGGGGAAGGAGATACGGGAAAAATTGAACTAAGTGCTTCTGATACTTTACAACTGAATAATAATAGCGAAATTAGTAGTAGTGTGGAAAAAGGTGCGATAGGAAACTCTCAACAAATTACCCTTAATACTCCTAACTTAACCCTTACCAACTCAACCATCAAAGCAGAAACAGCAGGAGTAGGAAATGCAGGAAGTATTGATACCTTAAATACACAATTCCTTACCTTAGATAATAGTACTATTTCGACCGAGATAACATCCACTGGTGAAGCCACCTTACCCAGTAACATTACCCTCAATACTCAACAATTATCCTTAACCAATAACTCTCAAATTACTAACTCAAAAGAAGGGATAGGAGACGCAGGAAATATCAACTTAACAGGTAATACTTTTAACCTAACTCAAGGAAGTCAAATTCGTACAACCACATCCAGTGACAATAATGCAGGAAATATTAACCTAAAATTTATCGATGAAATTTATCTCACAGGGGAAGACACAGGAATTTTTGCCAATACCACCCAAAATTCCACAGGAAATAGTGGCAGTATTTTCATTGACCCCATAAACGTTATTATAGAAAACGGTGCAAGTATCGCCGTAGATGCACAAGGAAGCGGACAAAGCGGAAATATTACCCTATTTGCTGATTATCTTACCCTAAATCAAGGCACAATTTCTGCCCAAAGTACCAGTGGAGATGGGGGAAATATTTTCCTTAATATTGATAACCGTCTTACCCTTCTCAATAACTCTCTCATTTCAACTACCGCAGGAAATCAACAACAGGGAGGAAATGGCGGAAATATTACTATCTTGGCTGATTCTATTATTACTTTACCTGGTGATAATAGTGACATTACTGCTAATGCCTTTAGTGGAGATGGAGGTAATATTAATATTACCACTCAAGAAATTCTGTGGATTCAGCCACGCAACCTATTAACCCCCTTTAGTGATATTACCGCAAGTTCCGAACTGGGTGCGGAGGGAGTAATTACCATTAATGAGCAAAATATTAAGCCACCTGAAGACACAGTAACTATTAACGCTGAATTAGTAGATCCTAACACTCTTATCTCTCAAAATGTTTGTAAAAAAGGCATTAACAGCGAATTTATTGTAACTGGGCAAGGAGGCTTACCCTTAAATCCCACTGATCCCTTAAATGCTATCCTAGTATGGGAAGATTTAGGCAATATAGAACAAAATTCCGATAACTTAGAAATCTCCTCACTGAAATCAAATTCCCTTAATCTTACTCAATTATCTGAAAAAGGAAACGCCAGTTATCAAGCAGAAAATTATGATCAAGCAATTAAATTATGGGAAAATGGGCTTCAAAACCTCGATAATTCTAGTAATAAATTATTAAAAGCCGAAATATTAACCAATCTTGCCCTAGCATATCAAAAAGTCGGTAAGATTGACCAAGCAACCGAAACAGCCACTCATAGCATAGATATACTGAAAAGTCAACCCCAAAATGCAGAAACTCTATCTCTTCTCGCCCGTGCTTTAAACAACCAAGGGGTTTTACAATTAACGTGGGGACAGTCACAAAGCGCTTTAAATAGCTTTAAACAAGCAACCCAGCTTTATCAACAAAATAAATTAACCAATGCAGAAAATAAGGGCAGCTTAAATCAAGTTTATGCCTTAAAAGACCTTGGCCGCAACCAAGCAGCGATCGCACTCCTTAACCCCCTTTATCATCAACAGAAAAATCAACCCGACTCATCCTTAAAAGCCGATATTCATCGTTTATATGGTGAAATTGCCCATGCAATGGGACAAGATAAGCTTTCCCAAGACTTACTACAACAAAGCCTAACCATTGCTTATAACAGTCAAGATCAGGCTCAAATCGCTTCTAGCGAGCTTAGTCTGGTAAATATCAACCAATTTCAGGATAAATATTCACAACAAACTCCCTTATCAGTTGACCTATTAGCGCTTATCAACCAATTTAGTTCAAACGTTGAGCAGAATCAAGTCAAGGATGCCCAAAGACTGATACCAGAAATTGAAGCAAAAATCAAGCAACTCTCCCCTTCTCGTTCTCTTATTTATGCTCAGATTAATTATGCGCTCAGTTTACACCAATTAAGTCAAAAAGAATCTAACCTTAATCTTTCCCTCTCAGCCAGTATTAACCACTTAAATGATGCACTTAAAACAGCACAAACCATAGGAGATCAAAGAGGTGAAGCCTACTCACTCGGTTATTTAGGTTATCTCTACGAAAATCAAAAACAATGGTCAAATGCCCTTAACATTACCCAAAAAGCCCTATCTCTAAGTCAACAACTTCAATCATCTGATTTAATCTATCAATGGCAATGGCAACTAGGACGCATCTTACAACATCAGAATCAAAAAGAACAGGCATTAAGCGCTTATCAGTCAGCCTATCAAGAAATTGAGTCCCTCAGACAAGAGTTAGTTGGAATTAACCCAGAACGTCAATTTTCATTCAAAGAAACCGTTGAACCCTTATATCGAGAATTAGTCAGTCAATTACTCGATGGAACACCCTCTCAAACTAATTTACAACAAGCCCGACAAATTATTGAATCCTTACAACTCGCAGAATTAGATAACTTCTTCCAGGATGGTTGTACCCAAGCCAAACCCCAACAAATTGACCAAATAGATCCTAATGCGGCGGTTATTTACCCCATTGTCTTAAAAAATAGCATTGGTGTTATTATTTCGTCTGCTAATAAACCCTTAGACTATCATTCAATCCCAATTACTGATAACCAGATTAAACAAACCATAGACAATCTCTACATTACCTTAAACCCCAAAATTGACCCCAAACCCTTTATTAATTCCCAAAATATCCTGCAACCCCATCAAACCCTTTATGATTGGTTAATTCGTCCCCTTGAAAGTAAATTGCAGCAAAATAAAGTAAATACACTTGTTTTTGTCTTAGATCAAGGATTACAAAATATTCCACCTGCCATGCTTCATGATGGACAACAATACCTCATAGAAAAGTATAATGTTGTTTTGACACCAGGATTACAATTATTAGATAGTTCTCCTTTAACCACACAAGCATTAAATAGTGTCTTAGGAGGATTAGCAGAAGAAAGACAAGGATTTTCAGCATTACCCGGAGTCAAACAAGAATTAACGGCTATTTCTCAAAAGATTAATAGTGAAATACTCTTAGATGAAGACTTTAACCGTCCTAACCTTCAGCAACAAATTAATAATAGTAATTCTCCCATTGTTCATTTAGCCACTCATGGACAATTTTCCTCGCAAGCGGAGAATACTTTCCTTGTTGCGTGGGATGGATTAATTAATGTCAAAGAATTGAGTCAATTACTAGAAAATCGCCAATATAGTCCCACCCCTATTGAATTACTAATTCTCAGCGCTTGTCAAACCGCCCAAGGCGATAGTCGTGCTACATTGGGACTAGCAGGAGTAGCAGTCCGTTCTGGTTCAAGAAGTACGCTTGCTACCTTATGGTCAGTACAAGATGAATCCACCGCCCAATTAATGATCAAATTCTATGAAATATTAGGCAATGAATCAATTAGTAAAGCAGAAGCGCTGAGAAAAGCCCAGTTATCCTTAATTTCCTCGGAACAATACAATAATCCTTATTATTGGGGAGCATTTGTCCTCGTCGGGAATTGGAAATAACTGTACTTAACCCTACTTTGGGAAAAACCACCCTATTTTTTCCATTGTAATGATCATGATTAACCCTACTTTTTAAGAGTTAATACCTTACTTTATCGTCTGGTTATAAGAGGGGAAAAAGACAATAATAGAGATAAAGCCGAACCCATAACAAAGAATGAAAATCTTTTAGGATAACTATAGCAATCAGGAATGATATGTGAGAAGCAAAACAGGAGAGTACATAATGAGTACATAATGGTATTATGTCCCTACAAATACACCCTCGTAGGGATTTTAACACTGTTAAATCCTGCTGCCAATTTTCTTACTAATTCTTATCTGTCAAATCAAGGAGACATAACCATGAATTCTTATCTTACATCTTTAACCATTACGCTCATTAGTAGTTTATCTCTCATCCCATTAAACCAGTTAACCTTAGCTGAAAATCAACCCAATAATCAAGAACAAACTTCATCCTCAAGTGTTATCTTTAAACCAAAAGGGGAACCCCGTAGGACAACAGGAGGAGCAACAAGAAATGAGCGGTTATGTCCTCAAGATAAAGACCGAAATAACCGAGAAAATGCCAATTTATCCTTAATAGCGCTTGTTCCCTCTCAACAGATAGAGTTAACCGTTACTTCCCATCCCACTGTTTGGATACAACTTTCTCCAACATCAGCAAAACGACTGATCTTTAATGTACAAGAACAAGACAACAATCAAACAGTCTTTCAATCCATTATTCCCATCAATAACCAATTAATCTTAATCCCTTTATCAATTCCTTCAGATTCACCTGAATTAGAAGTGGGAAAAGTTTATGAATGGTCAGTTACTCTCATCTGTGGTGACATACCTCACCCTAATGATCCTACCATTAGCGCTACCATTGAACGGATTTCTCTCCCTTCTATTCCCGCTTTGAGTGACTTAGAGATAGCTGCTTGGTATGCTGAACAAGGAATTTGGTATGATGCACTTAATAATTTAGCGCTTATTCATGAAAATAATAATAGCGCTGAAATTGAATTCATTTGGCAAGAATTCCTAAAATCAGGGGGAATAGATCTTTAATAAACCAGATTTGGGATGGCAATTACTATTCATAATTCATAATTCATAATTCATAATTTATTGCGTTTGACTAACAGAATTTTTAAAATTTTCTAGGGCAATTTTTTGAGCCATAGGGGAATGTTCACTCAGTTGCTTAAGTCTTCGTAAAGTTTGCAGTAATTTTTGTTGCTGCATTTTTTTAAATGTTCCTATACCCATCACTATCATTGTTATTAAATAAACTAATAAACAGGGTATAACAGGTATCCACCATCCTTGTAAAAAAGCTAAGAAAGACACCCCTAACAATATTACTATATTTAAACAAGATAAAATAACAAACCATTTAATTTCTTTAAAAATCCAGCCAATGATACCACCTATTACTCCCCATATAAAAATCCAAATCATTTCTAAACGTTCACTAAAAGTATTAATCAATGCTCGCCCATCTAAGACAGAATTCAGAATCTGACTAATAATATTAGCGTGAAGAACGACACCAGACATCCTTTCAGAAGCTCGCCATAAACTCGAATTATAGGGAGTAAAAAAGAAATCATTTAAACTTTCAGCCGTTGAACCAATTAAAACAATTTTATCTTGAAAGATAGCTGGAGAAACTTGATTTTTTAAAACAGATTGTAAAGAAAGAGTTTTAAACTGAGATTTTTTTCCTCGAAAATTAATGAGAATTTGATAACCCCCCTCATCTGCGTTAACGTATCCGCCATCATAATTGGTAAACCGTTTAAAAATAGCTTTACCCCATTTTAAACTTTCATTATCTAACATTTCAGGTTGAATATTTTTGCTTGATAAATAATGACTGACTAATTTAATAGCTAAACTTTCTTTAATTACTTTGTCCTCAGACTCAATCGATAATAAAGCACGGCGTACTTTTCCATCATTATCAATAATATGATCTGCAAAACCCACCTGATTTTTTTCTTTTAAAAGAGGATTAGGTGCAATTCGAGGATGGACAACTTTTTCAATGCCATAAATATTAGATGTCGATGTTAGTATCTGTGTTAAGTCCGAGTCTTTATTATTATTTAAACCATTAAAAACTGATAAATTCCGATACATATCCAACCCAATGACACTAGGATTTTGCTCTTTAATTTTTTGTAGGGTTTCTGCTAAAATAGGATCAGAAATTGGCCATTGTTGGAGTGTTTCAATATCATCATCATCAATAGTAACAATCACAATCCGAGAATCCATACTTTCTAAAGGGCGATAATGAAAGAATTGGTCATATAAATTCAATTCTAACCCCTGTAGCAATCCAGTTGATCGCAAGATTAAAACTATCAAGGTGACACTTACAATAATTCCCCAAAACCAACGCCAATTTAAACGATATTTACGAGTCTCTTCTGCTGCTTCTCGTCTTGCTTTGGCTAAAAAATGACTGGCTTGCTGTGTTGCAGTCAGCGCTTGCTCAACTTTTTGCTTTGCTAACTGTTGACTGGCATTTAAAAACTGATAATCCTCATTACTCAAACTTTTACCTAATGACCATGTTAACGCATCTTGTAAAATCTCTCCTTGCAATAAACAATAATTATCCTGACAATCTGATGCTAACCATAGATTAATTTGAGAATTATAAGGTCTTAAATTCGCTAATTTTTGTTCAACCCATTGAAGATTAAAAACTTGTGCATAGATAGGATTATAAACTGCTAAATGACCTTTTTTTTCTACTACTAAACCTGATAAACGTAAGGCTTGCTGTTCAGAGCTACTATCATAGTTGATAAGATTACCCTGTAGAATTTGACGATATAATCCTAACATTCGATTAGATTGTTGAGAATTAACTAATAATCGATCCCGAATCGTTCTTAAATGTTCTGGTTCATCTTTCGATTCCCAATTATTAATCATACATTGTTCAACGACTTGAGTAACTGATAATCCATCTGAAGATGTTAGCATTAACTGACAGAGCTTTTGAGTTAAAAACGGTTGTCCTCCAGTAAAATTAAGAATTTCCATCATGATATCTTTTGCATCATCCCATTTTTCTTCTAAACCAATAATTAATGGTTGAACTTCCTCTATTTGAAAACCTTGTAGGGGAATAGGACAACCGATATTAAAAGGTGTGTGGGTTTTATCTTGAATTAAATCATTGGGAGAAGCAACACCGAGTAAAGCAAAGGTTAAACGGTTATAATCAGAGTTAACCTGTCTTTGTTGCCAACAAAAACGAAGATAAGCAAAAAATTCATCTAAAGAAAAATGTTGACTAAGTACATAATCTATTTCATCAATAAAAATAACAATCTTTCCTGTCGTGTGATTTAATAAAATATCTTCCATAAATTGAGCAAAGCATTGTATAGGAGATAAAACATCTCGCCTTTCTCGCCACCAAACACGCCATTCAACCTTCAGTTGACAACTTTTAACCAACATTTGCACCATTCCTGCATACCATTTTTGAGGGGTAATATCTTCTGTTCCAATCCCAGTTAAGTCGATAAAACCACACACTATACCTTCTTTTGTTAATTTCTGCATAGTTCGTACTCTCAAACTAGATTTACCCATCTGACGAGAGTTCAAAACATAACAATAGTTACCTGTTTTAAGAGATTGATAAAAATCTTGATCCGCTTTTCGTAATACATAGCTAGGCGCTGTTTGACTAAGACTACCCCCAACTTGATATTCAAAATTAGAACTATTTGACTGCATTATGAATTACGTTCTCCTGACTACTGACTCGGTGACTCCTTGCCCCATACATTACATTTAACAGAAATCACCTTAGTCTTAAAGTGAGATAAAGAAAATCGGGTTTGCTTTGATGATCTTTGTAAAATATGGCTATGGAAAGATTAAAGTAAATTCTGGCAAATTGATGACATTCTCGCTAATCAAGGGAATGATGTGGTCAAAACTGCACGAATCTGAAACTACTTTAAGTGTAAAACGAAAATTAGAAGGATTATGGCCAAAGTTTTAGTGTCCGACCCCGTTGATCAAGCTGGTATCGATATCTTATCCCAAGTGGCTCAAGTGGATATCAAAACCAAGCTTCCTCCCGAGGAAATAAGCAAAATTATCCCTGAATATGATGCTTTAATGCTTCGTTCTGGTACAAAAGTGACCCAAGAAGTGATTGAAGCGGGAACACAACTGAAAATCATCGGACGTGCAGGTGTGGGAGTTGATAATATCGATGTATCGGCTGCCACTCGTAAGGGAATTGTAGTGGTCAACTCTCCTGAAGGAAATACCATTGCGGCGGCTGAACACGCTTTAGCGATGATGTTAGCGCTATCCCGCCATATTCCTGATGCTAACCAATCCCTGAAAGACAATAAATGGGATCGTAAAAAGTTTATGGGAGCAGAGGTTTATAAAAAAACCTTGGGAGTCGTCGGACTAGGCAAAATTGGCTCTCATGTGGCAAATGTGGCAAAATCAATGGGAATGAATCTTTTAGCCTATGATCCCTTTATTTCCCAAGAAAGAGCAGCCCAACTGAATTGTTCCCTTGTGGATCTTGATCTACTCTTCGCTGAATCAGACTACATTACCCTTCATGTGCCGAAAACCCCCGAAACAAAACATCTAATCAATGCAGACTCCTTAAGTAAGATGAAGCCCAACGCTCGCATTGTCAACTGTTCACGGGGGGGAATTATTGACGAAAATGCTCTTGTAGATGCGTTAGAGTCAGGAACAATCGCAGGTGCAGCGCTAGACGTATTTGAAGAAGAACCACTAGGAGAGTCAAGATTAAGAGAGGCTAAGAATATTATTTTAACCCCCCATTTAGGCGCTTCCACGGCTGAAGCCCAGGTTAATGTGGCGATTGACGTAGCAGAACAAATCAGAGATGTTCTCTTAGGACTTCCTGCCCGCTCTGCTGTCAATATCCCTGGTTTAACCCCAGATGTGATGGAGAAAATGCGCCCCTATCTCCAATTAGCGGAAACCGTGGGCAATGTAGTGGGACAATTAGCAGGTGGACGCATTGAATGTCTAACTGTTCGTTTACAAGGAGATTTAGCTATTAATGCTAGTCAACCCTTAGTGGTGGCTTCTATTAAAGGGTTATTATCTCAGGCATTGCGAGAACGGGTTAATTACGTTAATGCAGCTATTGAAGCCAAAGAACGAGGGATTCGGGTCATTGAAACTAAAGATTCATCGATTCGGGATTATTCCGGGTCATTGTATTTAGAAGCACAAGGCTCATCTGGGACTCATTCAGTAACGGGAACATTACTAAGTAATAGTGAAATTCGCATTACTGATATTGACGACTTTCCCATTAATGTACCCCCTAGTGATTATATGCTCTTCACCCTACACCGTGATATGCCAGGCATTATCGGGAAAATTGGTTCATTCTTGGGCAGTTATAACGTCAATATTGCTAGTATGCAGGTAGGACGCAAAATTGTACGGGGTGATGCTTTAATGGCGCTAAGTTTAGATGATCCCTTACCTGAAGGATTATTAACGGAAATCACCAAAGTAGAAGGAATCAGAGACGCTTACACAGTTAAGCTATAAAAATGACTGTTTTGGGGCGCATTTGTCTGCGTCCCCCTCAAAGTTCGTAGTGAGGGCTTTAGCCCTACTTTTAGCCCTCAAGGGCTTATTACAAACCTCATTCAATGACTTACCTATTCATGTTGTCAGGCTTTATGCTGGCAGCTTATTCTATTGTAGCCAACGATGCCATTCAGACCTTGGGGACGTTCCTCAGTTCTAATGGCAAAAAACCTTGGTGGGTTTTGTGGCTTTTTGCCTGTAGTGTACTATCTGCTGTATTTATCTATAGCTGGGTCGTCAATAACGGGGACGTTACCTATGGGAGACTAGAAAAGTTTCCTATTCCTGTGCCTTTTTCGTGGATTTATGTCATTCCTCCTATTGTTCTTTTAGTATTAACCAATAGTGGCATTCCTGTTAGTACAACCTTTTTAATTTTAACCGTATTTAACCCAGATAACTTAATAAGTATGCTCACTAAGTCACTATTAGGTTATAGTTTAGCCTTTGTGACAGCGCTTCTAGTTTATTATTTCGCCGTTAAGGAGATAGAATCTCGCTTCTTTCAAACATCAGACCAACCTCCCCTATCCTACTGGACAATCTTGCAGTGGTGTTCAACAGCATTTCTTTGGAGTCAATGGCTAATTCAAGACCTAGCCAATATTTTTGCCTATTTACCCCGTCACCTGAATTTACTAGGGTTGCTATTTGCTTTAGTCGTGATGTTGACGCTACACGCTATTATTTTTTATCGTCAAGGGGGAGCAATTCAGGAAATTGTCACCAGTAAGACTAATACCCAAGATATTCGGTCAGCAACGATTATTGACTTCATATATGGCTTAATTCTTTTATGTTTTAAGGAATATAGTAAGATTCCCATGAGTACAACCTGGGTGTTTATTGGGTTATTAGCGGGAAGAGAAATCGCAATTTCCCATCACTTGCACAATCGTCCTCTTTCGGAAACAGGAAAAATTGTGCTGGGGGATGTATTCAAAGCATCCATTGGCTTGTTAGTGAGTGTGGTATTAGCCGTTGTTCTTCCTCTACTCGCTAGGACGCTTAGTTGAGCATTTTAGGTATTAGGTAAAAGTAAAGAGTATCTTAAGACGAGAAATTCTTGGTAATAATAGCAGTAATTTGTTAGTTTAAAGTCAAAAAGTTATCTGTCCTTAATACCTATATACAAACAACCAAATGACACTTTCTGAAAATCCATCCACCGAGAAAGACTGGCTTGAGGCTGAACTTGAGGATACCTTTGATGAGGACTTTGAAATCGAACTTGAAGATGCCTTACTATCCTTAGAAATCAAGAAACTCTATCAGTCTAAACACAAAGAAACCCTACCTCGCAAGAAGTATTTTATCACTTTACTCAAGTTACAATCAGAATTAATTAAGCTACACGACTGGATTCAAAAAACACAAGCCAAAATAGTTGTCATCTTCGAGGGACGAGATTCAGCAGGAAAAGGTGGTGTCATCAAAAGAATTACACAGCGCTTGAATCCTCGTGTCTGTCGGGTAGTTGCCCTATCCAAGCCCAGCGATCGGGAGAAAACCCAATGGTATTTCCAACGTTATATTTCCCATCTTCCATCAGGGGGAGAAATGGTCTTATTTGACCGCTCTTGGTACAATCGGGCAGGAGTAGAGCGTGTGATGGGTTTTGCTTCCCCTGAACAAGTGGAAAACTTTTTCCGTGATGTACCTGAATTTGAAAGAATGCTAGTAAGATCTGGCATTATTGTGATTAAGTACTGGTTTTCCATTGCTGATCAAGAACAACAAGATCGCTTTTTAATGCGGATTCATGATCCCCTTAAACAGTGGAAATTAAGTCCAATGGATTTACAATCTCGTGTTCGTTGGGAAGATTATACCAAAGCTAAAGAAGAGATGCTGGCTCGAACAAATATTCCTGAAGCGCCCTGGTGGATTGTACCTGCTAATGACAAGAAACGGGCACGCTTAAACTGTATTCAGCACCTTCTCAGTCAAATTCCCTACACAGAAGTTCCCCATGAAAAAATCCAACTTCCCCAGAGGGTATTCAAGGAAGACTATGAACGTAGAGTGTTGTCAAATGATCTATACATTCCGCAAGTCTTTTAGATTATTAAGAGAATCCAAATTGACAAGGCTAATAGATAGCGTTATCTAAAGATAACTAATTTCTCAATCATAGTTCATTTGAATGAACGTCCTCTATTAGCCTGGGAATTCATTACGAGGCGGGTGAGCATGGTGAGACGTTAATTTTGTGTATGATGGCACTTAATGGTGTGGTTATTCATACCGTCTTGCCATAAATTGATAAGGCTAATAGATAGCGTTATCTAAAGATAACTAATTGCTTAATCATAGTTCATTTGAATGAACGTCCTTTATTAGCCTTGGAATTCATTACAAGGCGGGTGAACATGGAAAGCCGTTAATTTTGTGTATGATGGCGCTTAATGGTGTGGTTATTCATACCGCATGGCAATGAATTGACAAGGCTAATAAGTAGCGTGATCTAAAGATAACTAATTGCTCAATCATAGTTCATTTGAATGAACGTCCTTTATTAGCCTGGGAATTCATTACAAGGTGGGTGAAAATGGTGATCTGTTAATTTTGTGTATGATGGCGCTTAATAGTGTGGTTATTCATACCATCTTGCCATAAATTGACATGGAGCTTAATGGTGTGGTTATTCATACCGCATGGTAATGAATTGACAAGGCTAAAGATAGCGTGATCTAAAGATAACTAATTGCTCAATCATAGTTCATTTGAATGAACGTCCTTTATTAGCCTTGGAATTCATTACGAGGCGGGTGAATATGGTTAGCCATTAATTTTGTGTATGATAGAGCTTAATAGTGTGGTTATTCATACCGTCTTGCAATCAATTGCTATCTTAGGCTAAAATTCCTCTTCTTCGCCTTCTTCTTCCTCACCCCCAAAAGATTTCTGAGATGGAATGGCTGCAATAATCGCATCTATAACCTTACCCACATTAACAATTTCCAAACCGACATCATCAGGGAAACTTTGTCCTTTAGGAACGATCGCTCGCTTAAAGCCCAACTTAGCTGCTTCCTTTAATCTTAGTTCCATTTGTGCCACTAAGCGGACTTGTCCTCCTAACCCTACTTCTCCAATTAATACCGTCCGAGGATCAACCACCTTATCACGAAAACTCGCTACCACAGAAATAGCCATTCCTAAATCAGCCGCAGGTTCTTCTACATTGAGTCCCCCCGCAGAAGCAAGATAAGCATCGAGTTTAGACAGGGGAATTCCCACTCTTTTCTCTAAAACAGCTAAAATTTGCTGTAAACGGTTATAATCAACCCCTGTGGTTGCCCGTCGTGGACTAGCGTAACTGGTGGGACTGACGAGCGCTTGTAATTCAACTACGATGGGGCGTGTTCCTTCACAAGCTACTACTGTGGCTGTGCCAGGGGCTAATTCGTCTCTATTCCCAAGGAAAAGCTCAGAAGGATTCAATACTTCTACTAATCCTCGTTCTGCCATCTCAAAGATACCGATTTCGTGGGTTGCACCAAAACGATTTTTAACCGATCTTAGCAGTCGATGGGATGCGTAGCGATCGCCCTCAAAATAGAGTACCGTATCGACCAAATGTTCTAAGACTCTGGGTCCTGCGATCGCCCCTTCTTTAGTCACATGGCCGACAATTAAGAGGGTAATATTTTCCCGTTTGGCTACCTGCATCAGTGCTGAAGTACATTCTCGTACTTGAGATACAGAGCCAGGCGCTGAAGTCAAAGCAGCAAAGTATAAAGTTTGAATACTATCAATAATGGCAACTTGGGGCTTAAGCGCTTCTAATTCCCGTAAAATTTCTTCTAAATCTGTTTCTGGCAGAACATATAAATTACAATCTTCGTTTTCTTTACCATCGGAGGGAGCGCTTTTACCATTTCCATTGCTAGAGGAGTTAGTGCTTGGTGCTTCTTCTTCAATATCAGCCATCTCCGTTACTCCCAACCGAGAAGCCCGTAATTTAACCTGTTGTCCTGATTCCTCGGCCGAAACGTAGAGAATACGAGGTAAACGTTCAGATAGGGAATTAGCAACCTGTAATAAGAGAGTTGACTTGCCAATGCCAGGATCACCCCCAATTAAGACCAAAGAACCAGGCACTAAACCACCGCCTAATACTCGATCAAACTCTGCATAACCAGAGGGAAAACGGGCTTGTTCAGTTTGGGTAATATCGGAAAATTTGACTGATATTCGGGGTTGGGCAGGGGTATTGCTACGAGATTTACTGTTAGTGTTAGATTGCCAGCCACCACGACTAACTCCCGCCACTGAATTTGTATTTGAGCTAACAACTTGCTCTTCTAATGTGCCATAGACTTGACAACTGGGACACTTACCAAACCATTGCGGTGATTCTGCACCACACGCACTACAGATATAGACAGTCTTCGATTTAGCCATTGTTTTGCCCTGTATGCACCCAATTTACCCCCTATCTTATAGCAAATCTGGCTAAAAGCAGAAGTAAGAAGGAAGAATTAAATTATATGCGATGACTATAGTAATATGCACAAGGCAGAGGGCAGGAGGCAGGAGGCTCCGAGCAGGCTGTGACTTGATTTCAAGCTTTGCCGATGTCAAACACCTTATTTTGTACGGCTATATTAGCCTTGTCAATTTATTACCAGGCGATTTGGTTTGAATGATTAGTATTCTTGTTGACATAAAGCTGACCTGATCATTTCCCGTTCTTTGTCCTCAATTATGTGATCTCCTTCTGAGAAAACTTAACCTTAGCTTAACTGAAGGAACATAATATGTTGGGTAAGCTTAATTAAAGAAGAGGTATGGGATGTTATCTCAACCTTTAACCAATATTTTAGAAAAACTAGCTTGCTCGTTTCACTAAAATTTTGCTAACCTGTAGTAGAAGTAAGTTAACCTTACGGTAAATTGTAAACTCAATCCAATTAGATTATTAGGTGTGAGGATTGATATCATGTCAAACTCCTTTTGGAATTTATTAAAAGCTGTACCAGCTACAGTAGGTATTTCACTGTTAGCCTCTCAAGGAGCGATCGCTGCTCCCACGGCTGAAGAAAGTTTTTCTGCTGACAAAACTCTCCTGTTAGCTCAAGCAACCCCAGGGGTAGAATTCATCAGTACTGCTGACCAAGATCCCATGTCCCAAGTAACTAGCGTTTCCGAGTTACGGGACGTAGAACCCACAGAATGGGCTTATGAAGCGCTGAGAAGTCTGGTTGAGCGCTACGGTTGTATCGTTGGTTATCCTGACCGTACCTTCCGAGGAAACCGTGCTTTAACCCGTTGGGAATTTGCCGCAGGTTTAAACGCTTGTATGAACGTAATGGAGCGCTTGATCCAAGAGAATGTAGCGGTTTTACAAGAAGACGTTGATAGACTCAGACGGCTTGCAGAAGAATTCCAAGCAGAATTAGTAGCGCTAGGGGCAAGAGTTGATAACCTTGAATCTCGTGTTTCTTTCCTAGAAGATAACCAGTTCTCTACCACAACCAAGTTAAACGCTACCGTAATTATGGCGGTGACTGATGCGTCAGGCGCTTTTGCCCTTGATAGTTCAGAGTGGGATCAAGTAGATAACTTTGGTGCAACGGCTGAAGACTTTGGTGGAGATCGAGATCGAACCCTCAAGACTGCTGATCAAACTACCCTTTCCAATCGGGTTCGTCTTAACTTTGATACTAGCTTCACAGGTCAAGACCGCTTACGGACAAGGATTCAGGCTGCAAATACTCCTAACTACAACAGTACGGGAACTGATATGGCTCGCCTGGGACACGATGGTGGTAGCGGTAATGACGCTTCTGTGATTGACCTTTACTATCGCTTTAAAGTTTCCAACTTCACTGGATATGTGGGAACGGTAGGATTAGATATTGATGACATTTTTGAAGTCGCTAACCCTTATATGGCAAGTAGTGACACTGGAGCGCTCTCTCGCTTTAGTCGTCGTAATCCTCTTGTTTTCCGTGGTCCTGAAGGAGCAGGGGCGGGCTTTAAGTACGGTCTTGGTAACTTCTACCTTGGAGCCTTATATTTAGCAGGTGATGGTGCAAACCCATCAGAAGGAAGCGGTGTCTTTAATGGTGAGTTCAGTGGTGGGGCGCAAATTGGTTACGAAAATGATAGCCTTAATATTAACTTTGTTTATCTCCACAGTTACTACACTGATGCTAACTATACTGGTTCAACAGGAAGTCGTCGTTTAGGCTCTAACCCTTGGAGAGCTTATGGTAGCAGCCGAGGCGTTCGTGACAGCTACGGGGTTCAAGCATCATGGCAAGTCTTTGATGGTCTTAACCTTAGTGGTTGGGGTGGTTACGGACTAGCAACCGCTCAAGATATTCGTCAAGAAGGCACAGGCAACCGAGTCGGGGCTGACTATTGGACATGGAATGTGGGTGCATCTTTCCTTGATATCTTTAAAGAAGGGGCGATCTTCAACCTCAATGGTGGTTTATTACCTCGTGCAGGACGAGTTGATCAAGTTGCAGTGGGTGATTTCGTTGCTCAAGATCAAAACGCTTCCTACATTGTCGAAGCAGCTTACAAATACCCTGTTACCAAAAATATCCTAATCACTCCTGGCGCTTATGTGATTCTCAATCCTGATCACAATAGCCGTAACCCTTCTATCTGGGTTGGTGTATTACGGACAACCTTTAAGTTCTAAATCTGATTGGTTAGCCATAATATAAGTGATTGAACTACCCCAAGTTGTAAGAACTTGGGGATTCTTTAAGAGATTAAAAATCGCTTAGGAGCGTCTAATCCCGTATCTCAAGAAAAATACCATAACCAAATATCAATGAGTAATTCCAGTTCAATTTATTGAACGCTACTTATTAGCCTTGAAATTCATTTCATGGCGGGTGTGATGGGAAACCCAAGATATTACATATACTCCATTGACTGATATCTCATAGCAAGCACTCTCCCATCAATTGACAGGGCTAATATAATTCGTTATCTAAAGATAACTACCATAACCAAATATAAATGAGCAATTCTAGTTCAAAAGGTTTAAAATAATAGTATCCATCAAATTTAATTAGCTGTCATGTCTGAGCGCCTCAGTGTTATATCAAGTCAATTAGAGCAAATACAAGTCAATCCTGAATTTATCGTTACGCTTAAACGTCTTTTGGAATTAACAGAAATTGATCCTGATTTAGATGAAAATGATGAAGATGAGGCATTAAATCCTTCAGAATATGCTTTTTTGGCTGCCATAAAGGTGTTAAACCAGTTATATGAAAAACTGGCTCGAAACTTTCCTCGTGGTTTGTCAAACTTAGAAAGTAGGGGAGGAATTAATTTAATCTGGACTAATCAAGAGTTTGATAAAGAAGTAAGAATTAAAATTCCCATCAGCGCTGAATTTTCACAATTGTTATCCTACTATAAAGGAGATGATGGAGAATTAGTAGATTTTTCTTTAGAGAAAGCTTCTCATAGTCTGCATTGGCTACAAACTGACTCAAATATTCATTAATCCTCGTAAATGCTATCACGATGTAAAGCTTCATCTGGCAAACTAAAGCCTCTTTTTTGATGACTTCTTGCCCAATCTTCCCACCTTTGTGCTTTCTCCTCTGGGGCAAAGTTATGACTCTCTTGTTTGAAAGAGTTTGTTCTTTTTAGAAGATTGATAAATTGAAAAACTTGTTCTTGTTGAGACTCATCTAAGATTCGCCATGTTTCTAGTAGTTTTTCTTCCGTTGTCATAGTTATCTCCTTAAAGTACACTAGGTATAGGTTGAAGCAAAAGGAAGATAATAAATTTGCCCCTCTAAGTCTTTTTCTACACCACACTCTACAATAAAAAGAAGATCCTCTATCACTCTACCTATCGAAGCATTTGTATTGATCTCAATTACCCCAGACATTGACAAATTATTCCTGAGTCTTTCATAAGCATAGTGGGTAATAGTAGCAACATCATGAGTGAGTAAAATACGTTTCTCATTAGCAGCCCATGATAGAATAGTAGGGTCATCTTCTCCTGATAAACCAATATCTTGGACTCGAAGAATATCAATATTAGAATTGCGACGCAATAACCCTAATATTGATATTGTTATCAAAATTTTCATCTGCTAAAAACTTAATCATCTTTACTATCAATTTTGCGAGCTATTAAGCGCTCTTGCAAAGCTTGTGAATTAAACTTTATTTGATTTTGGCGACGAATTTCTTGGATTTTTTGTTGACGTTTCTGTAGATATAATTCAACGTCATATTTATGATTAAGATAAAAAGCAATGACGGCATAAACTTCCTTTAAATGTAGGGAAGGATAGCGATAAATGATTTCTTCTGCTGTCACTCCTTGTTTAAAGACAGCAATGACTGTATCTAGGGTGACTCGTGTTTTACCAACACAAACCACACCATCAGAATTAATTGTTAGAGGGGCAGTTTCAGCTAAAATTGCAAGAGTCATAATTTAAGGTTAGCATTCTTAGTGCTTATATTGTATCACTAATTTATTATAAAAACAACTTAATAAAATTATAGCAATGGGTAACAAAGATATCCCAGATCAAGCGCTATCTAAATCAATTGACACGACTAATATATAGCAATCAGGAATGATATGTCAGAAGCAAAACAGGTGAGGACATAAGGCGAGGACATAATGGTATTATGTCCCTACGGAAATAATCTTATTGTAGGGATTTAACACTGTTAAATCCTGGTTAAATCCTGCTCCCAATTTTCCCAATATCTCACATATAACTGATATCTTATGTCAAGCGCTCTCCAATTCATATCGGGTATCATAAGAAACCCAATATCTCATATATACTCATCAACTGACTGATAGCCCATACTAACCGCCCTGCAATAAATTGACAGGGCTCATAAGTACCGTTATCTAAAGATAACTAGCATAACCAAATATAAATGATTAATTCCAGTTCAATTTATTGAACGCTACTTATGAGCCAAGAAATTCATTTCATAGCGCTATCATGGCAAACCCAATATCTCATATATACTCATCAACTGACTGCTATCCCAGATCAAGCGCTCTCCAATTCATAGCGCTATCATGGCAAACCCAATATCTCACATATACTCAACTGACTGCTATCCTATGTCAACCGCCCTGCAATAAATTGACAGGGCTAATATGATTCGTTATCTAAAGATAACTACTATATTCAAATCTAAATAAGTAATCCCAGTTCAATTTATTGAACGCCATATATTAGCCAAGAAATTCATTTCATGGCGGGTGTGATGGGAAACCCAATATCTAACATTACTCCACTAACTGGTGTCTTATATCAACCGCCCTGCAATTCAGGAGTAAAATTAATGAAAGCTTATGAGTTTAACACCAAAGTTACCTCTGACGGTAAATTGGAATATCCGCCTAATCTAAAAGCCCAATTACCCATTAATCAGAATATCCG
>JBFRWQ010000522.1:0-20908 GCA_051439665.1 Microcystaceae cyanobacterium
CACTTGTTCCATTTCCCTGTGTAGGAGTATGAAGTAAACAATCAAAAGATTGATAAAGATTTTTAACATTTATTTCTGTGCCTTTAAATTCTAGTTTTCCCAATTTATAGAATATTTCTCTTACAATATAGTTGGGTATGCCAATTTCCTTAGCAGAAGGACGATAGCTACTATAGATCATTAATTTTCTTAGTTTTCGGCTAGATAGTATAACTTTCAACTGTATTTTAAGACTAAATTTAGCAATTGAGCCAACATTATAGGTTTTATGGTAGGAAGGTAGATAATTAATATTATTAATTAGATTCAACTTAATTAATTTTTTGCGACTAATAGGTTCTGTAAAATGTTCAATTTGTTCATCATGAAGGTAAATCATTTTCTCAAACTGATCAATATTTTCACTATTCACAATAACCTTATGTTTATCCACAATTTCCATCGTTACAGCAATTTTCCTAGCGCAATTTATTTGTAAGGAAGTATCAAGGCTAAAAGGTAAATGAAAGAGTCCAACATCAAAGTTATAATTATGATCTATAAGATAGTTGCTCGGTATTTGTTCTAGATCTGAAAAATACTCAAATAATTGTACGCCTGTAGCGTGAATTTCATTAGGGAAAGAAACAATGACTTCATGTTTAAGAGATAAATATTTAGCTAAATTGAGTAGCAGTCGGGTAGAGCCTCCCAAGCGTGATACTTGTGTATATAGTAATATTTTCATAGTTATTTTTCCTAATTAGACACCTACATTATTATAGCCTTTAATATTTTCTTTAATTATTTTCGCTGGATTGCCTACCACAATACAGTTATCTGGCACATCTTTGACAACGACTGCACCTGAGCCGATGATGCTATTACTACCAATTGTTATTTTGGGATTAATCGTAGAATTAGCGCCGATAAACGCTCCTGCGCCAATCTGACAGCTTCCACACAGGACACATCCGGGACCAAAACTAACATAATCATCTATGATGGCATCATGTCCAATGGATACACTACGATTAACGAGAACTTGTTTGCCAAATTGACAATTAGCACCAATTACCACCCCTGCGTTGATATGTATTCCTTCACCAAGAGTGCTAGATACAGCGATAATTGCAGTTGCATCAATAAAAGTAGCAAATTGCTCAAATCCTAGTTGTTTGACTTCAGCTTCCAGTTGCTTTCGATAAGCAGGGGTAATAAGAGGAATTGTGACAGGAATGGGAAGTAAGTCTGGCGAAATTTTATCCACAGGTATCAGGTAAGGGATTCCATCTTCTTGACAGCCTATATTATCAATAGAGGCAACAATATCTATATTGCTTCGTAAAGCTGTCTCTATGGCTTCAAAGACATATCTTGAACCAATCCCATAGAGGATACATTGAGAATCAATTTTAAGAGTCATAGTTAGAAAGTATAGTTAAAGTAGTCAATATCTTTTTTGAAAAGCTCCCCTACAAGTTTAATTGATTGAGGAGTATAATAGTCTTGATAAGGTTTATTTCTAGGGGAAACATTTAAGTGGGGTAACTTAGCTTCGATCCCAATCTTCTCACAAATATAATGAAAGTCAGTTTCTAGAGTTTCAAAGCGACCTATATAATCTACTATTATCTCCCCTTGTTCATCTACCAACCAATCTAGTTGTGGGATAAACATATTCGGTTCATCATAATATTGAGGATTTTTTTCTACATAAGCCAATTTTAACCAGTCGTGAAATTCAATCGGATTTGTTTTCATTTGACATTTATTAACCTTAATTCGATAAGCATATTGAGAAATTAGTCTATCCCAAGGATTTCTCACAATAGCAAAAGTAAATTTTCTTGCCCACAGCCAATCCTGAAACTTACCTAGTTGACTCTTATATTCTAATGCAGTAAGATGTTTTTGTTTGATCCCTAAAGCAGAAGCGATACTTGACCCTCCTGTTTTATTAATATGTATAAAAACAAAACTTTGAAAATACTTTTCTTGTATCCTCTCTTTTTTGCTCTTCAATTTGTAAGTTAACTTGCCTGGAAGTTTTAGCATCTTGTTAATTTTAGAAATCGATTTTCAAAATAGTCTCAATTATATAGTTAACCTCTTCATCCATCAGTTCGGGATACAGAGGAATACTTACAATTTGACCAGCTAATTTTCCTGTAATCGGTAAATATTTACTTTGATTACTACATTCCCTATAGGCGGTTTGACAATGAATAGGAATGGGATAATGAATTAAGGTGCTAATTCCCTCCTTAGCTAACAATTCCTGAAAGCGATCACGTTCAGGGACAACAATCACATATAAATGATAGACATGATAACATGGAGGGGACTGAAAGGGAACAGTCATGCCAATTTTGGCAAAAGCTTGGTGATAGAGTTGAGCAATTTCTCTGCGACGTTGATTCCAGCTATCTAAGTAAGATAACTTGACATTGAGAATCGCTGCTTGTAATTCATCAAGACGGCTATTAAATCCTTTGATACTGTGATGATAGCGCTTTTCTTGACCATAATTACGCAATTTAGTCACAGTTTCACCAATGACTTGATTGTTAGTCACCACTAAACCACCATCCCCAAAAGCACCCAGATTTTTACTCGGATAAAAGCTAAAAGCGCCTGCATCTCCCATCGTACCAGCGAGATTGTCATTATACTTAGCGCCGTGGGCTTGGGCGCAATCTTCAATCACCACTAGACCATATTTACGGGCAATTTCTAAAATGGGTTTCATGTCAGCACATTGTCCATATAGATGCACTGGTATGATTGCTTTTGTTTTCGAGTTAATTCTCTCCTCAATACGATTAGTATCAATCGTGAAGGTTTGGGGATTAATATCAACTAAAATCGGCATAGCACCAGCAGCAGAAATAGCGGATAAAGTAGGGACACAGGTGTTAGCTACCGTGATGACTTCATCTCCTGGTTGAATACCCGCAGCGACTAAGGCTAAGTGTAATGCTTCAGTTCCCGAACCAACGCCTACCGCATATTTTGCCCTACAATATTGAGCAAAATTTCTTTCAAAGTCCTTTACTTGTTGACCCAGAATAAACCAACCACTTTCATAAACGTTACGGGTGGCTTGGTCAATTTCGGACTGTAAATTTTGATACTGTCTTTTGAGATTACCAAAAGGGATTTTAATCATTATTCTAAATATTTGTCTAAGTGGTCTTTATAATAGCTTAAAGTTGAGCTAAATCCTTCTTTAAGGGATACATGAGGTTGCCAACCTGTCAACTCTGAAAATTGACGATAATCTCCATAATAATCCCCGATATCAATCCGTTTTTTTTCAGTAGGAAACGGCACAATTTCAAATAACCCCCCTCCATTTAATTCAATTAATAATTTGACTAGATTTAATAAATTTATCGGTTCTGTTCCTCCTAAATTATAAAGATTACCGTAACAATTTTTATTTGCACCTGCAATTAGTAAAGCATTAACCACATCATCGACATAATTAAAGTCTCTTATTTGTTGACCATCGCCAAAAATAAGAATTTTTTCGCCTTGGATAATTTGACGAATAAAAACAGCAATAAAACCTTGTCGATTATGTTTAATCAGTTGTCTAGGTCCATAGGTATTGGTCAAACGAAGAGAGACTGTATCTAAGTCATATATCTTATGGTAAAGAGTATGATATCGTTCACCTGCTAGATTATTAATCCCATTGACATCGGTAGGAGAGAGGGGATGTTTTTCATCTACTGGTAGATATTGGGGTTTGCCGTAAATCTGACGAGTACTTGCATAAATAACTTTAATAGATTGGTTGAATTTGCGACAAGCTTCTAATATAAAAACTGGTGCACGAGTATTTATATCAAGATCAGTTAAAGGGTCTATCATACTATCAATATGACTGACTTGACCCGCCAAACTAAATAGATAATCTTGCTCTTTGACTAAATACTCCATACTATGGGAATCTCGTACATCAGAAAAATTAATTTTGACCTGTTCCCTAATCGGCTCAATATTAAATAAGTTCCCACCATAATCAGGAATCATTGAATCTACTAAGGTTACATTACCTCCTAATTCTACTAACTTAAGTGCTAAATTACTGCCAATAAATCCAAGACCTCCTGTAATCAGAATTTTCTTGTCTTTATACACTGTACTTAGATGGTTGTGGTTGATACTTTCTCTAGTCATAAGATTCCTGTTTACTGAATATCTGTTACCCGCCAACGAAGTTTGGTATTTAACCAATAATTCCACATTGTCACTAAAACAATGGCAATTAAATTAGCAACATAACGATTGATTTGGAACACATTAAAAAATAAATTAAGCAACAGTACATTTAAAATTAAGCCTCCTAAACAAATCAGATTAAACTTAATAAAGCGCTTTACCCGTTGCCGTTTATTTCGTTGAAAGCAAGAAATATCCCTAAATGTCCATAAATCATTCCAAAAGAAATTATTGACAATTGCCAACTCAGCCGCCAAGATTTTACTACGAGTGAGAGGTAAAGCCAAAGTCGTGGGGTCACTGAGTAAATATAAAACCGTCATATCAACCAATACCCCACCTAATCCTACCAGACAAAATTGAATAAAACGTGCTGACCGAGAAAAGCGCAATTTCAACAAATGCTGTAAATATTCGATATATTGTCGCCATGTCACCTTACTTTCGCCGATTTCCCTTTCTTGGAAGACATAGCCAACTTCCCCAATCCATTTTACCTTCCCCCTTGCTGCCACCTCTAAAATAATCTTGTAACCAACAGGACTAAGAGGTTGATTAGCGATCGCATCTCGGCGTATCATAAAGTAGCCACTCATCGGATCAGAAAGACGACCTACTACTTCGGGTAAGATAACCAAACCTAACACCTGAGCGCCACGGGATAAAAATCGTCGAGCCACACTCCATTCACTCACCCCTCCCCCTTCAATGTGACGACTGGCAACGGCTAAATCTGCGCCACGCTGCATTTCTTTGAGTAATTGCTCTAAAATTTCGGGCGGGTGTTGTAAATCTGCATCAATAACCCCTAGAATCTTGCCTTGTGCTACTTGCCATCCTCGTATCACGGCGGTTGATAATCCTTTTTCCTCAACCCGTCGGATAACTTGTAATTGAGGGTAATGGTAAGTCATTTCTAGCGCTAACTTCCATGTATAATCGGGACTATTATCATCGACAACGATTAATTCATAGGCGTTAGGAAGAACAGGATTCAGAATACCTGCTAAAACCTCAATAATTCTTTGAATATTGTCCCCTTCATTGTAAGTTGGCAAAATTAGAGAGAGTTGTAAGGATGAATCACTCTCATGATGAGGGGGAATAATCAGGGAATTTGTAGGGCAGGTGACAAATGACATAAGACATTATGAATGACGAATTATAAATTGTAAACGCTCCAACCTTATTTTTTAAAGGTTGATATCATTTTTTTTCTTATGACTGTCAAAATACGCCTGATTGTTTCAATACAAGTAGGTTGGGCTTCCCCCAACAAAACAATCAATATAGTTAATTTTAATAACAATGAGATAAGAGAAAGGGAGGGCTAAAGCCCAACAACAACAGCTATTAAATTTTTAACCAACCAAAAAGCTCACCAACCGTTAATCTAAAATCTGAGAGAAAATTAGGAACGGGCAAAACATCCTCATCATTTTCTAAACATTCAGGAGACTTTTCTTGATGATAAATAAAAACAGTATGTTCTTCGGGGACAATTAACCAACCTAATTCACTACCATACTTTAAACTATAAATCACTTTTTTAGTCACCTTCAATAAATTTTGATTAGGTGAAAGAATCTCAATCAGCCAATCAGGAGAATCAGCAAATACATTAGCAATTTCTCCATTTTCATCACGGGGAATTCTCTCCCATTGTAAAACAACTACATCAGGGACCATTGAACGTCCTCCAAACGTACACCTTAATTCAGGGAAAGCATAGGCAATATGCTGTTTTTTAGCTACTAAATTGACTGTGGTTACTAATTCTGATTGTATTAAGCTATGTTTTCCTTGTGGCATTATTTTTTGAATAATTTCTCCGTCAATGTATTCACTGGCTGGTTTAGTTTCAGGAAGCTGGAGGAAGTCTTCTAAAGTGAGGGGTTTAGGAGGAGATTGTACCATTGATTGTTTGAATTTTTAAGTTAGGTTGGTTTTATATTCATAGATTAGGACTTAAACATTGTACCATAAATTACCCTATCTGTAGGGGCGCAAGGTTTGCGCCCGCCTCAATTATGTGAGTACTATAACAAGATAAAATTAGGGATTTAACAACCAAATCATAAGCCCAACAAAACATCATTAATATAAATGGTACACAGCTAAAAGGTAAATATTATAATTTACCCTATCTGTAGGGGCGCAAGGCTTGCGCCCACCCCCAATTACACCAAAAATCTATAATTGTTCACCATTATTAGATAAAGTATTAACCCGTTTTAGTAATAAATTAGGATCAATTGGTTGCAGAAGATAATCATCAATTCCTTGTTGAGCTAATTGTTCCCAATGAGACGCAGACATTTGTTGACTAATTAATAATGTCTTAACTGATTTGGTGGTTGGCGAGCGCTTCAATTGTTGAGCAAACTGAGTTGTTTCTAAGGTATCTTGACTGAGAATTACTAAAGCAGGACGGAGAACTTCTATGGTTTTTGAAGAATTCGTTGTTTCTAATAACCAGATCACTTGATAATTAGCCGTTGTCAACAACTCACAGATTAAAGTGGCTAACTCTTCATCTTTTTCAATTAAGATAACTCCCTGATTAGATAGATTCTCGGTTTCTTGTTTTTTAGGATTAGGAGAGTTTTTAAAATAGTTATTATATTGACTAGGAATAGCCACGGTAAAAATAGATCCTTGTTTAATAATCGATTCAACTTCAATTGTTCCTTGATGCAATTCAACTAATTGTTTAGTCAATGCGAGTCCTAATCCTGTTCCTCCATAAGTCCGATGACGATAATTTTCCAGTTGTTGGAACGTTTCAAATAATAAAGGAATTTGATTATCCGCAATTCCAATTCCCGTATCTTCTACTTGGAAAAAAGCTTGATTATTCTCTCGCCAAGTGCGCAGGGTTACTTCTCCACCAGATGGGGTAAATTTAATTGCATTATTCATTAATTGATATAAAATTTGTTGTAGCCGTTCAGGATCTGCCCAAAAAATATTATTTTCAGGGGCAACTCTTAGATCTAATGCAAGATGGATCGATTGTTTATCAGCTTCTTCTTTCAACACTTGAAAAACTTGGTAAGCTAACTGCTTCAAAGAAAACTCTTGTATATTAAGGACTGTTTTTCCTGCTTCTAGTTGAGAAAATTCTAGGATCTCATTAATTAATTGCAGTAAATGTTTTCCACTATCTTGAATCGTATCTAAATATTGCTTTTGCTTGTCAATGGGTAGAGAATTACTCGTATTTGACCAATGCAATAATGTTCCTGATAAGCCAATAATGCAGGTTAAAGGAGTTCTCAATTCATGACTCATATTGCCAAGGAATTCAGTTTTTGATTGATTGGCTGCTTGAGCAGCTAATAGGGTATCCCGTAGCGCTTGGGTTCGTTCAATGACTCTTTGTTCAAAGCTATTTTTTTGTTGTTGCACTTGGGAATATAATTGAGCTTGATAAATCGCAACTGCTAAATGTTCCCCAATTTTACCTAAAAATTCCTTTTCCTTATCTAACCATTTTCGTTTTTTAAAACATTGATGAGCAATTAGTAAACCCCATAGTTGGCCATCAATGACAATGGGAGCAATGAGTTTCGACTGAATCCAATATTGTTGTAAAAACTCAATTAAGCAAAAAGAAGAAGAATAAGCGCTTTCCACATCCTCAATATCAACAATCATCCCTTGAGAATACTTTTCTTGATAACGAGCAACGTGGGTAAAACAATCATCCTCAGCTTTTAAATTCAACATAGAAGGAATGGCTTTCGATAACCGAGATTCATAAGTGACTTTTCCCCATGATTGTTGATCTTTTTTCCGTTTGGTTATCCTTTTATGTTCATAGGCAAATTGATAAATGACCAGACGATCTACTTCTAGCAAGCTTCGTACTTCACGAACCGCAGTTTCTAAAATAACCGATAAGTCCAAACTTTGCCGAATTTGGCCAATCACTTGATTAAGTAGTTTTTCTTGGGCAATTTGATTTTGTAATGCTAGAGACACAGGTTCACATATATTTAAAAATTGATTATCGTGTTCACGCTCTTGCTCTTTATCTAATAGTTGGAAAAGTTGGATACAGAGATAGTTAAGTAAAGAGAGATCAATCGATAAGGTTTTGAGGGTTAAATGATTGTTAAGGTCAGAAATACTATTTAACTTCTCAATATTTTGATCAATCCATTGTTTAATTTCTTCATGATCCCATGAAATAGATAGCTGATAAGTGTTTGTCTCTGCGATCGTCTGCCCTCTCAAGAGAGCATTTAAAACAGGTGATAACAATAGAGAAAATAATTCTTGCCTAGTGTTCTCATGCTTTTTAATATAACCATCGGTTATATCACTATCTGTGACCACTAAAGCAGATTTTCCCGCCATTAAACCCAATTGTTGCCATAGCGATCGCAACTCCTCAAATGTGACAAAGGAGACGATACGACGTAAAATAAGAGGGTGAGATTGACTCATTAGTGTGGGGTAGATATTACATAACGACTCGATCAGTACCTTAATAGGATCGCTCATTATTAGCCCCAACCTACCAAAACATAACGTTTTTTAAAGATACGAGATTTTATGCACCGACTGGCCAGCCTACCTGGGGGATGGACTCCCGACACCGAAGGGGTGATTTTTATCGAGCAAACCCCTGCATCTGTCGTTTTTCTAACGGCGGCGGATACGGATATTCAAACCCTTGCAGCAACCGTTGATCATCTACCTTCCTCGTTTCCGTCTTTACGATGTGTCAATTGGCTACAGTTACAACAGCCATTAAGCATTGATCACTATGCAGATACAGTGTTATCTAATGCGGATGTTATCATTATAAGGCTTTTAGGTGGGCAATCTTACTGGTCTTATGGTCTAGAAGTCATTAAAGAAATTGTGACAGAAAAGAACCTATCTCTCTGGGTTTTACCAGGGGATAATCAGTTGGATGGGGCATTAATGGGGCATTCAACGGTCTCTTTACAAGCTGTTAATCAACTGTGGCAATATTTTATAGAAGGGGGGCAGGAGAATTGTTTAAATGGCTTAAAATTTGTCAGTGATACCTGCTTTAATACTGACTATCAGCCTTCTCCCCCCAAAGAAGTTCCTCGCATTTCAGTCTTCAAAGACTTAACGAATGAACAAAACCTGCCCATCAGTAAAGTCGGTATTCTCTTTTATCGCTCCCATTATTTAGCAGGAAATATCAAACCAATTGAAGCGCTTTGTCAAGGATTAAGACAGAAAAATTTACATCCCATTCCTGTTTTTGTTACCTCCCTAAGAGAGTCTGATATTCAACGAGAATTACTGACTTACTTGAAAGAAGTAGATATTGTTATCAACACCACCAGTTTTTCTTTAGCAAAATTAGACTTAACCACCGAAGATGAAGGGAATTTATCCCTGTGGAAAACCCTAAATGTTCCCGTTTTACAAGCTATTTTTAGTAGCAGTCCTCAAGAAACCTGGGAAAGCAGTTTTCAAGGATTAACCCCTAGAGATGTAGCCATGAATGTTGCTCTTCCTGAAGTAGATGGAAGACTGATTACTCGTGCCATTTCTTTTAAATCAGTAGAGATCTGGAATGAGAAACTAGAAACTAATATAGTAATTTATCAACCTCAATTAGATCGGATTAATTTTGTCATTGACTTAACAGCGAATTATATTAAACTCAAACAAGCCCCCATCACTGAGCGCAAAATTGCCATCATTCTAGCCAATTACCCCAATAAAAATGGTAGAATTGCCAATGGAGTTGGATTAGATACCCCTGCAAGTTGTATTGAGCTTTTAAAGGCTTTACAAACCAACGGATATAACTTAGAGACACCCACTGTAAGAGCGCCAGGCTTGCGCCCACCCACAACCCATATTAATTTCCCAAACACAGGCGATGAATTAATTAAAATACTAACTCAAGGAATCACAAATGATCCTGAAAGCAAAGAACAACTATCCAGTTTTCAATCTTTATCATCCTTAACCTATCAAGCCTATTTTAAAACCCTACCTCAATCTGTCCAACAAGCCATAACTAATCGATGGGGAGAACAATATTTAAACCCCAACGAAGAAACCTCAATTCCCATCCCAGGCATTCAATTAGGTAATATTTTTATTGGCATTCAACCCTCAAGGGGATATGATCAAGATCCCAGTTTAAATTATCACGCCCCAGACTTAGAACCTACCCCCTCCTACCTAGCCTATTATTATTGGTTAAAAGATGAATTTCAAGCCCATGCCATTATCCATTTAGGAAAACACGGTAACTTAGAATGGCTACCCGGCAAAAGTGTTGCTTTATCTCATACCTGCTACCCCGAAATAACATTAGGAAAAGTCCCACATTTTTACCCCTTTATTGTCAATGATCCAGGGGAAGGATCACAAGCAAAACGTCGTTCTCATGGAGCAATTATTGACCATCTTACCCCCCCCTTAACCCGTGCTGAATTATACGGAGAATTAACCCAATTAGAAACCCTAATTGATGAATATTACGAAGCCCAAACCCTAGATCCCACCCGTTTAACCGTCATCGGCGATCGCATCACAGACTTACTGCAACAAACCAATCTCCATCAAGACTTAGGCATTGATACCCTCAATAATGAAACCTTACCTCAAATTCTCAACCTAGCAGATAGCTACTTATGTGACTTAAAAGCTGCCCAAATTCGAGATGGCTTACATATTTTCGGTTGCTGTCCCCCAGATCCCCAATTATCCAACTTAATCCTCTCCATTGCCCGTTTTCCCGCTTATCATCGCTTAGGAATCACTCAAGCGATCGCCCAAGATCTAGCGCTTGACCTTGACCCCCTAACAATAACCCCCACAGACCCCTTTAACTGCCCTTCCTTACCCCCTTTAACCCCCCTTCACCTCAAAAATAACCTGAAGCTTGCCCAAAACCTCAACGATGCCGTAGATGTCTTAGAAAGCTATGCTAAAGAAATCATTCAATCCTTAACCACTCCCCTTCCTCAAACGCAAAAAGTCCTAAATTGGATTAAAGATCAGCTATTACCCAATTTAAAGGCAACCAATCAAGAAATAACTGCCCTTTTATCTGGTTTAAACGGAGAATATATCCCTAGTGGTGCATCTGGCGCACCGACAAGAGGCAGACCAGACGTACTACCAACAGGTAAAAATTTCTATTCAGTAGATATTCGAGCAATTCCCACAGAAACAGCATGGGATATAGGCAGAAAATCAGCAGAAGTATTAATTGAAAGATACACCCAAGATCATGGAGAATATCCTAAAACCCTAGCTATTTCCATCTGGGGAACTTCTACCATGCGAACAGGAGGGGATGATGTGGCACAGGTGTTGGCCTTACTGGGAGTACAACCAATTTGGGATTACGCATCTCGTCGGGTAATTGACTTTGAAATCCTTAATCCGTCTGTGTTGGGACGGCCTCGTATTGATGTAACGGTAAGAGTTTCGGGCTTTTTTAGAGACAGTTTCCCTAATTTAATACAACTGATGCAAAATTGTATAAATGCTGTAGCCCATCAAGAAGAAGACCCAGAAATTAATCCCCTAGCAGCGCAAGTTCAGACAGAACAAGGGTTATGGCAAGATCAAGGATTAACAAAAGAGCAAGCCCAACAGAGAGCAACCTATCGAATTTTCGGCTCAAAACCAGGGGCTTATGGGGCAGGATTACAGGGATTAATTGAAGCCCAAAATTGGCAAACAGAAGCAGACTTAGCCCGTGCTTATCTGAATTGGAGTTCCTACGCTTATGATCAAAAGGGAGAAAGTCATAGTGTTCCCCAAGTCTTTGAACAGCGCTTGAAAAACCTACAAATTGTTGTCCAAAATCAAGATAACCGAGAACATGATATTTTAGATTCTGATGATTATTATCAATTCCAAGGTGGGTTAACCGTTGCCACTAAGGTGGTATCAGGACAAGCACCCACTGTTTATTTAGGCGATAATTCCTTACCTCAGAATCCTAAAGTCCGTTTACTAAAAGAAGAAATTAATCGGGTCTATCGTTCCCGTGTAGTTAATCCCAAATGGATAGAAGGAGTGATGCGTCATGGGTATAAAGGGGCATTTGAAATGGCTGCTACAGTTGATTATTTATTTGCTTATGATGCAACGACAGGGTGTGTGGACGATCATCTTTATCAAGGGGTAGCAGATACTTATTTATTTGATGAAAGGGTACAACAATTTATTGAAGAAAAAAATCCTTGGGTGCTGCGAGATATGGCGGAACGATTATTAGAAGCCTATCAAAGAGGTTTCTGGCAAAAAGTTAATCAAAAGACGTTAGAAGAGTTACGCAATTTAGTTCATCAAGGGGAAAGAGATATTGAAGAGCATTATCAGTAATTCTTGTCATGACAATAGACTTGGAGAATGGAAGCCAAAACGATGAACTGCACCATATCCAATCCGAATACCGAGTATCTGTGCGTCTGGAAAACGGACTAATAATTGCTTGGCTGCCGTTAAGCTATCATCAGCTACTTCAAAAGCACCAGTTTCAATATCTATGGCGACAATCTTACCATAATTGCCATCCTCAACTTGTTGGCGCACTTTCGATTCATAAATTTCTTTGCCACGTCGGGCAAATTCTTCTTTGCTGTAACGGGGTTGTCTGATGGTCATGTCTGAAATTGTGAGTGTGTTTATTATTTTATTGTAACTTAATTTGGTATATAGTGCTACGCACAAGGCAGAGGGCAGGAGGCAGGAGGCAGGAGTAGGCTGTGACTGGGTTTCAAGGATCTTTAATGTCCTAACCTTATTTTGTACTGCTATAGATGTAGGTTTGGTTTCGTGTATCAACCCAATACAACCCAATTCTAACGCACCCAATTAGCTAAAACAGTCCAGTAGATGGTTTCCTATGATTTAACACCTGAAACCGAAGAGGATTTAAAGGACATTTTCGGGCAACTCAAAATTCATAATTCATAATTCATAATTCATAATTTTAAGTATTTATAAGTAGGCAATAGTTATGAGCAAAAACCTCTTCTTTCCGAATAAAAGATAAAGAAATGAATACTGTTTAAAAAGTACTTGTTATGGTTTAAATATAGCAATCAATCTAAGTTTTTATGCCTAGATTACTATTGCTAATTCATTTTTAATTTTCAAGGGGCTTGTTGTCATGTTTAAACGGTCTTATGCACTGGTTTGCCTACTCGGTTTATCATTGGGGTTATCGTCTATTCCTGCTGCGTTTGCCTTTGAATTTGACAAGAAATTACTCGCACCTGATGGTACAGACTTTGACTCATTTGCAGTTTCTGTGTCATTAGATAACGATACTGCTTTAGTCGGGAGTTTCGGCGATGATGATCAGGGAAATGACAGTGGTTCGGCTTATTTATTTGATGCAACGACGGGTAATTTATTACAAAAGTTAACCGCCCCTGATGGTGCAGCAAATGATACATTTGGCAATGCTGTGTCATTGGATAAGGATACTGCGTTAGTTGGTAGTGTTTTTGATGATGATCAAGGAAATGACAGTGGTTCGGCTTATTTATTTGATGCAACGACGGGTAATTTATTACAAAAGTTAATCGCCCCTGATGGTGCAGTAGGGGATCAATTTGGATATTCCGTGTCATTGGATAACGATCTTGCTTTAGTTGGTAGTGTGCTTGATAATGATAATGGAAGCGGTAGTGGTTCGGCTTATCTGTTTGATATCACGACGGGTAATTTCCTACAAAAGTTAACCGCCCCTGATGGTGCAGCAGGTGAGCAATTTGGCTTTTCTGTGTCATTATCTGGTGATAGCGCTTTAGTTGGTAGTATCTTTGATAATAATAATGGCAGTCTTAGTGGAGCAGCTTATCTGTTTGATGTCACGACGGGTAATTTCCTACAAAAGTTAACCGCCCCTGATGGTGAAAATTTTGATCTATTTGGCAATTCTGTGTCATTATCTGGTGATAGCGCTTTAGTCGGTAGTCGTTTGGATAATGACAAGGGAACTAATAGTGGTTCAGCTTATATCTTTCAAAACAGGGTCACTGCGACGACACCCGAACCAAGCATGATGTTAGGCTTACTTGGAGTCGGTTCTATGGCGCTATTTACTATAAGATCTAAACACAAATAAGTAAAACTATTGTTCTCTAACAATTCAAAACTGAATAAGTTACTGTATGATTGGTCTTGTTAACTTTTTGGTAATAAAAATTATGATCGTACTAGGTTCTACTATTATTTTCGCTCCTGCTACTCCAATTAATGGCACGTTCATATATGGAGATTCCAACAATTCATTGAACGTAACAAGCACAGGTTTACCCCATATCATTATTATTGCAGGTAGTAATAATTTTATTTATGGTGATGCTGACAAGATTAATAATAATGCAGAAGGCGCTTCAGAAATTATCTCAGTGACTGGGAATAACAATCTCATTTGGGGTGATGCTACTACCTTAAATAATAGCGCTAAGGGAGGTAATGATAATATTTTTGTGGTAGGAGATAATAATCTGCTTTGGGGTGACGCTGAAACCTTAAACAATAGCGCTGAGGGAGGTAATGATAATATTTTTGTGGTAGGAGATAATAATCTGCTCTGGGGTGATGGAAGTATCTTAAATGGCAATGCCAAACCAGGTCAGGATACTTTGTCTGTGACTGGGGATGATAACCTGATTTGGGGTGATAGCAGTACTTTAAACAACAATGTTCAAGCCAATAACGATATTTTTAATGTCTCAGGGGATGACAATAAAGTCTTTGGAGATGGAGGTACTGTAAACAATACTGTACAAGGAGGCAATGATCTCTTTAACATCGAAGGGAATGATAATGAAATTATTGGTGATGCAGAAACGATGAGAGATAGTTCTCAAGGAGCAAATGATGTTTTGATTATTGTGGGAAATGAAAATCTTTTGAACGGTGATGCAGAAACGATGAAAGACAATTCTCAAGGAGGCGCTGATACCCTGAGTGCAATAGGGGATGAAAATACCTTAATTGGTGATGCTGAACAAACAGATGATGATTCTCAAGGAGGCACTGACATCCTGAGCGCTACGGGAAATCAGAATACTCTAATTGGTGATGCTGAACTGATGACAGATGATTCTCAGGCAGCAGGTGATATATTAAGGGCATTTGGAGATGGTAATCGTCTTTTAGGAGACAGTAGCTCTGTCTTTACAACAGGAAATATTAATTTGGGAGATGATACGTTATCAGTAATGGGAGATAGTAATACATTATATGGAGATGCTAATTTATTAGCTGGCCTAGGATTTATGAGTATTCAAGCAGGAGATGATACGCTTTTGGGAGAGGGCGGTGTTAATATTTTTTATGGTGATGGTCCTTCAGATTTTATATTAGGTACTGTTATGAGAGGGTCAGATACTTTTGTCATACAAGAAGGATTTATTGATGTTAATGGTAATGATGGAGATTTTAATATCATCAAAGACTTTTTCTCAGGAGAAGATATCATTTGGGTAAATGACTCATTAACTTTTGGTAGTCTGGCTTTTAGTATCAATAATGATACAACTATTGTTTCTATTTTAAACACTAATGATGTACTTGCAGAAGTTGAAAATACAGTTGTTGGTGGTCAAACCATTCTGACTGAAGATGATTTTGTCTTTTTGAGTTAAGATTTTTTAACCTGTCAATTTTCCGAGCAGTAGGCTATTCGGATCAAGTAGAGTAGAATACAGCTAGGTTTTACTCTACTTTGGCTGAATAAAAGTAATAAAGAAGGCACAGATACACTTATTCAAACTATCACTTTATATATTAATATATTAAGCGCTCTTAATTTTAGATCTTATTTACTACCACACTTGGAGTGCGATACTTTAGTTCAAAATGTATTGTTAAGTATTTATTACAAAATCTTGACTAATTATGTAGTAAAAAATAGTGTAATAATGCAAGTAATACCTTATTGGATGGAAACAGTTTCCCATGATTTTACTAATTTTTATCCTGGCAGCCTTAATACTTCTTCAAATCTTTAGAGAATATCTATCTCCCGTCTATCTAGTTCGTATTCCCCTCATAGGTGGAGCAATTTTAGTCGCACTACCCATCATCGCTGAAACTCAATCAGCGTCTAAATTTTTGCAAAATATTTTTGTAGTAGAAAGTGGCATTCAACTGATTATTATTTTATTTGGTTCAACATTAGGGTCAATTGTTCTTGTTTCTAATATAAAAAACATTTTGGTATTAATCTATGATCAAGTAGATGAGGAAGAATCGGAGAGAAATCATTACAGCATAACTTTTCTTATTCTACGAATTGTCCTAACCTTTGCCCTATTTTTACCCATTTGGATTTCTTTAGCCTTTAATTCTATCTTACGAAATGAAAACCAAACCATTGGCTGGGGTTCTTTTCTTATTGGTGCAACAATTAGCTTAATTAGTTTATTTTGTACAATTTTCTACGACTTGCGTTCCAGTTCTCCTGAACAGGAAGATGATGCTTTTATTACACAAAGAAAAATAACTTATGCGGTTCAACTAGGGGTTGGAATTATTTTTTATGCAATAACCATTTTGCTAAATTGGCCAGATGATCAAGGAAAAATGATCCTCCCAAATAGCTGGCAAGCGCCTACCCTACTTTATGTCATATTGATTATTGTGGGAATGACTCTATTAATAGGAGGATTAAATTATGCGATCGATAAATACTATCTGACAAAATATTCTGATGTAACAGCTAATATAAGCTTGTATTCTTTTATCTTTCCCGTTATTATCTTACTAATTCTCTTCTCAGGATTGATGTATGGGATTTTTGGTGTAGATCATTATTTTGAACTTCCAACGAGTAATGTAGCAACTATTAGCTACGAAGACGATATTAAAACAGCCGTAGGTAAGCGCCTTTGTCCTGAAGATTTTCAGAAAAATCAATCCTGTCAAAAAGAACAAACATTAGTCGTGGTTGCAGCGAGTGGAGGAGGAATTCAAGCCTCTGGCTGGATGGCTCAAGTATTAGCAGGATTGCAACATGAGTTAGGAGAAGAGTTCACTAAGAATATTGGCTTAATTAGTAGTGTATCTGGGGGATCGGTAGGGACAATGTTTTATTTAGATAAGTTTGATAATGGCAGTCTGCAAGAGCCACAAACTATGATTAAAAATGCTACCGACGACTGGTTAGATTCAGTAGGATGGGGATTAGCTTTTCCAGATTCGTTACGATTGATTGGTTATCCGTTAGCATTATTTAATCAGCAATATAAGTATCTAGATAGAGGATATGCTTTAGAAAAAGATTGGCAAAGAACATTAGAAAGAACAGATAAAACACTAGATTATTGGTACAATCAAGCGATTCAAGGAGAGATACCTATTCCTATTTTTAACTCAACAATTGTCGAAAACGGGCGCCGTTTTTTGGTGTCTCCTTTTAAGCTATTACCTGGGACAATGGCCAACTATCTTAATCTTTCTACAGACGGGCTTGATCAGGAAGCAAAGAAAAAAATTAAGCAATCCAAAGCCTTTGATTTCCGAACCTTATATCATAGCTGTGGTGATTCCCAAGATCAAATGTGTGATTTAGAGATCACCACAGCATCAAGACTCTCTGCTACGTTTCCTTATGTTTCCCCAATGGCACGCAATTATCCCGACAATGTGATTCAAGATGGAAATGATTCATATATGCAGAATTATCATATTGCTGATGGAGGATATTTCGATAATGCAGGGGCTGTTACGGCGCTGGAGTGGTTGGATAATTTATTGGCAAAATATCCTGAACTGAATATCAAAAAAGTTAGCTTCGTCCAAATTAATGCCTTTCCTGACAGTCAATTAGAAAAAGACCAATCAGGTAACAAAGGCTTTTTAACTGTTGGTTTGGGTCCTCTAACTGCTTTAAATGGGGTAAGGAATTCCACTCAAATTGCTCGTAATATTTATAATTTTAAACTGATTTCAGATCGTTGGATCGATGAAGGAGTTGACATTCAAGGGTTTGTGTTTACTTTTCCAGAGCAAGATCAAGAGGGAGAGCAATATAACCAACCTCTCTCTTGGCGACTTACTCTCACCCAGAAAAAGAATCTTAAAAAAGCTTGGTGTACTGATCCAATGATACACGATCAGCTGGAACATCTCAATAAATTCTGGGCAGATAAAGAAGGACAAATGAACAGTAAAGAATGTGCTGAATTTTCTTAGTTAATTCATATTAAATGCGATCCAAGTCAAGTCATTACAAAAATATTCTGTAATTGGATCACTCGATTTAGCTTATCCAATAAGTATTTTCTCTCGCTTTCACTCACCCCTTGCTTCCAAGGATAACAACCAGAGCCAAAAGTCCTTTGCTTGTTTTTGAGTCATAAGCGCTTGTTCGTTTGAGATATTGAGAACGATAATCAATCAAATTTTAATTGTCAGCAAACATCGACTGTTGCTTATCTTCCACTGGCCAATCTTCATTTTCGCCTCCAATAATCAAGCGCTTAAGATCTACATATTCTTTGTTTAATTGATGTAAGGAATTAATCAGTATATCTAAGGCGATTAAATCACTTGTCCCTAAATCAAACCAACAGCGCCCCCAAACTCCCTCATATTCAAATACTGCCATATTGTGCATCGGAGCCATTAAGGTTTGATCAGAACTCTCTAATTCATAGTCCATATAACTCACTTCAATTCCTCGATCTTGGACTTGTAAATTTTCGGCATTAAAGCCACCTAATTTTCCTAAATAAAACCAAGAGTCAAATAACTCTTCTATATACTGTTTTTCCATTTCTGAGGGCATGGTTTCAAACTCCAACCACATCCATAGATCGAAAGGATTAAACTCACGAAATTGAACATTCATAATCAATTTAAAATTGCTGATATATTAGGTTAATTTGGAAGAGGAACGATGGGTAATTTTCCAAAGACCGCTAGATGCTAAATTCGTAATGATATGCGCCAGGATAGGGATAAATAGATTTCCAGTTAGTAAAGCAGTGTAGCCTAATGCTAACCCGACAATGGTTGCCCAGACAACATAAGGCCATTGCTGAGAACCACTAAGGTGCAGTACGCCAAAGATTAAACTAGAAATAATGACAGCGAAAAGATCATAGCCAAATGCAGGGATCATAACGCCTCGAAATAACAGTTCTTCACTCAATCCTGGTAAAAGACCTAACCAAATTAAATCAGGCCAGATAAGCGGTTTAATCACCAACTCTAAATAAGCATCAGCGCTTTGACGATAAGCTGGCCAAAGACGATAAACAAGTCCACTAGCTAGAATAATCCCGATCGCCAATAAACAACCAATCATGACAGATTGAGAGGTGACTTCCCAAGATAATAAAGAAACTGACCCCAAGTATTGCCATATTTTGGCCACAAGCATCAAGATGATGGCAGTTACTCCCATCACCACCAAAATTTGCATCCGAGTTAACGGTTCTAGTTCGGGATTATTACTATTATTGCTGTTAGTCACGATGGATTCTCAGAAAAGACACAGACAAAGGTGAATAAGATCAGTTTCTTATGCCCTTCCCTTACAAGTTTAGCGTAATTCTCCTTATTTCCGAGAGACTCAACAAAACTTATTGACACCTTTGTTACTTCTAGGGTAAGCGGTGGGGAGGGCATTGCAGTGCGAGGGCATTGCAGTGCGATGCCCCTACGACTGATATGTGTTGGGTAGCGAGCCAATACTGTTCGGTTAAGATTAATTTCGGTTGTCATAGCGAAGATTTTTCTCCCCCCTCTCCCCTCTCTCCCCACACTCCCCTCTCTCTCCCACACCCAGATTTTTGTGATCCGAACAGTATATGGGTAGCCAGCGCTTGATCCCCATCCCCCCACCGAAATATAAAAGAAAAAGAAAATATTCAGACAAATCTTCAGGTTAAGTTACAATCTTAAGTAAGGAAAACTGATTAAGATTCCGCCGTTAGGGATGTTTAGGTTAAAAGAAGAGATTCCTTTGAATTATGTTTCTCTAATCTTTACTATTTCCTGTGTAGCGGATAAATGGTGGGTCAGTTTTTATATTAGTGCTGACATCATGCCTAAGATAAAGCATAAGACAAAATAGGTCGGCATTGATTTAGGAGTGAGCAACGATTGTTCTAGATCATCCTAACCGATTTATTAATCATGGAATTTTCGATGGAACATTGGCCAATACACCGTCAAGGGCATCAAAAGCGAGTACAAATTCTCGATTACTTACGAGAACACCCAAATGCTTGCCCTAGCGACATTGCCAAAGCAGTCAACTTGTGTATCAGACAAGTTCGCACCCATCTATTCACCTTGAAACAACATAATCGGGTGAAATCTGACGGATGCGGACATTTTTCAGCAACAGAAGAACGCACCTACTTATACGAGGAATTTATGTTCTGGGGAGAACAAAGTGATGAAAGAGAAGACGTTTATTTCGCCTAATCATCGAAATGATGATCTAATTTACCTTTACCAATGGGAAAGGCAAGAAATTATAAGAGCTATTACAGCAGGACTATCTGTTCTTGTAATAGGGAAAGCAGGCGCTGGAAAAACCACGCTCGCTACTACAATTATTCAAGAGGTTAGAGGATTTCAGAATATTGCGATCGCTAATTATCGTGGCGCACTCAAAACTACTTTGACTAAACTAGCCAAAGAACTCAATATCCACACCTCTATGACCACTCCTAAAGGCCGTCAAAAA
>JBFRWQ010000523.1:0-16092 GCA_051439665.1 Microcystaceae cyanobacterium
ATTTTTACTTTAGTGGGACTCAGACTGCTATTAATGGCGGAGGAAGTCAAAATGCTGAAGAAGTTGTCGAAGAAGTGACTGAGGAATGGGTTTCTCCTCAAAATACTGAATCTGTGACTGAAGAAGTCGTCTTTCCTATCACAGACGAAACAACCCCTGATGTTATTAAACAAGATCGCTAAGAGGACTCCCCATCTATAGGTTGAAACTTGCTTTAGATGGGGGATTATCAGGCTATAGCTAAATGAAGAATGAAACCCCTTACTGTGAAAGGAATTTAGCTTTTTCAATCGTCAAATACTGATCGGGCGTAGAGCTATATTAAAGTCATAAAATTTAAGACTTCTTGGTTCAAACGGTCGGGACATTCATCCTGGGGACAATGACCCACTCCCTCTAACTCAATTAGGGTAATATTGGGGTTAAGTTGGGCAAACTGGGCAGCAAAAAAGAAGGGAATCATACGGTCTTGCTTCCCCCAAATTAAGAGTATGGGAATAGAAACATGAGGGAGTAACTGCTTAACTGACTGGGCAAAATTGGCTTGAGTGGTGGAACGAAAGAGTGCGTTGAACGCTGTTACTGCGTCTTCATCTTGAGGGGGACGAGCGATAATCTCCACTAATTCATAATCTACTGCTTGTTTATCCTGATAAGCAATTCCCGCCCAACGATGAATAATATGGGGTTGACGCACAAAATAAAAAAGTAAAGTTAATAATCCTGATTTTGCAACTATATTTTCCGTAAATCTGACGATTGGTTCAATGGCTTTGGGTAACATCTCTTGTCGGGCTGCTACATCGGGCAGACTCAGCATAATTAATCCTTTAGCCATCTCAGGATGAGTCACCACTGCGGTTAAAGCAACCAATGAACCAATAGAATTACCAATTAAAACAACGGGTTTATTAATAACAGTGCGCCAGAAATCATAAACCTGTGCTGTCCAAAGTTCCATACTATAAGGGGTATTTGCTTTACGAGATCCCCCAAATCCCAATAAATCAAGGGCATAAACAGCCGAATATTCCCCTAAAACCTTAATATTATTGCGCCAATGGTCGATAGAAGCGCCAAAACCATGTATCAGAATGAGAGGGGGACGCTGGGAGGTATCTGGCTCAGGGTTAGCCCAAAAACTATAACGAATTGACCAACCACGCCAAATCCATTCCCTTTGACGACCAATACGTTTTTGCCAATGGCAATTAGGAAAATTCATTATAAATTATGAATTGTAAATTATGAATTATGAATTGTAATTTATAGCAGAGATGGTTAACTTAATTGTAATTTTAACCAATCAATTAACATATCCAATACACTAACACCACCCCAAATAATACCAGCAGAAACAATTCCTCCCATCAAACAAACCACTAAACCAGCCAAACTAATAAATCCATCATCTTCTTGGAGTCCAAACGCTGTAATAAAAATTCCCATTGCTGGTAAAGTATTTGTCCCTGGAATCGGAATCATCATCGAAATTGCCATCAGAGAAATAAATAAACCAATAATAACTCTACCTATTAGACTGGTACAGATATAGGTCATTCTGGGCTGACTTAAGGCTTCAATGCGACGTAACCAGGGAAGTCCTTTTTTTAAGACCATCTGAATGGTTTGCAATTTCATTGACCCCTGTAACATTTTTTGGGGAAACCAAGGGGTTGTTGCACCTGCAATTAATTGCACGGCTAAGGTTAACATGGCAATGCCAAATGGAATAGAATAGCCAGGGGCAGGAATGGGTAAGGCAGAGGGAAAGGCTAAGATTAAAAATAAAAAGCCAAAGACTCGTTCTCCTGCTAAGGTTAAAATATCTTGTAATTTAACATCAGAAGAGCGCTCTTCTTCAAAAAAATAACGTTGTAACTCAACTGATAATTTAGCCATATAATTTATTAATTATAGATAAGATAAAAGGTGGGCATAACCCACCCTACAAAAAGACTATATTGCAACAATTAAGTTCCAACTGTCCAAGAGTTGATGTACTTGACTTGTTCGTCAGTTAAGGTATCAATGGTAATGCCCATTGCTTTGAGTTTTAAGGCTGCAATTTCTTGGTCAAGTTCGGTAGGAATATTGTAGATTTTAGCCTCTAATTTTCCTTTATTTTTGACTAGGAATTCACAAGCTAAGGCTTGGTTAGCAAAACTCATATCCATAACTGCACTAGGATGTCCTTCTGCTGCAGCAAGGTTAACTAAGCGCCCTTCTCCAAGCACAATAATAGACTTACCATTGGGTAAGAAATACTGTTGAGTGAAGTCACGAACTTCTTTAACTTCAGTTGCTTTATTACCTAAGTTTTCTAGGTCAATTTCGATGTCAAAGTGGCCTGCATTACAAACCATTGCACCGTCTTTCATCACATCAAAGTGTTCAGCACGGATAACGTGCTTGTTACCTGTTACGGTTACGAATAAATCACCTTGAGTAGCAGCTTCTGCCATTGGCATTACTCGATAGCCATCCATTGCAGCTTCAATTGCTTTACAGGGATCAATTTCGGTGACAACAACATTTGCACCTAACCCGTCAGCACGCATCGCTACCCCTTTACCACACCAGCCATAACCAGCGACAACAACGGTTTTACCAGCTAATAAAACGTTAGTGGCACGGAAAATACCGTCAAGGGTGGATTGACCTGTACCATAGCGGTTATCAAAGAAATGCTTAGTATCAGCATCGTTTACGTTCATTGCAGGGAAACTGAGCGCTCCATCTTTGAACATCGCTAAGAGACGCACAATTCCAGTGGTGGTTTCTTCGGTTGTGCCAATGATGTCACTGATTTGATCTTTCCGTTCTTGAACAAGGGTAGCTACAACATCACTTCCATCATCAATGATGATATTGGGTTTATGATCTAAAGCCGTTTGAACATGACGGTGATAGGTATCATTATCTTCCCCTTTGATGGCATAGACAGGAATATCATAGTCTTTGACTAAGCAAGCTGCTACATCATCTTGGGTAGAAAGGGGGTTACTAGCGATTAGTAGTGCATCTGCTCCACCTGCTTTGAGAGCGATCGCAAGGTTAGCAGTTTCGGTGGTAACGTGACAACAAGCCACTAAACGAATTCCTGCAAAGGGCTTTTCTTGAGCAAAGCGCTCGGTAATTAGTTTCAATACGGGCATTTCACGACTTGCCCACTCAATGCGCTGTCTTCCTTGAGGCGCAAGGTTAATATCTTTAATATCGTACTTTTGTTTAACTGGTGCTGCTACCATAAATCTAGAAGTCCTTAATCTAAGTTATTTGGGAGTCTTAACCAAGTTAACATTTTGTTACGTCTTTGACTAGAGTAAAGAAAGGAACTTCCTGTTGCTTCCTTATCTAAAATCTTGGCTTTAGATGGGGTAGCATGAAACAATTTTGTTCAATCTCTAAACGATCTCGAGATCGAGGGCAGGAATAAAGTTGAAAAAGAACTGAAGATTATTAAGTTGAGCAAACTGTGTTCCTAAGAACGATAAAGCACCTGTTCCAAAATCAAAATTAAATTGATTGGTATTGGTTGCGCCAAAACCTGCGCCAGAAACCTGAATCTTATCTCCTTCTCGCCATTCAAAGTCTTCAATAAGATCAATCCCTTCAGACAGAGAATTAAAGACAAAGAAATCAGCACCAAGACCTCCTGTCAGGGTATCATTCCCCAGACCTCCTTCCAGAACGTTGTCTTGAGCATTTCCTGTTAAGCGATCGCTACTATCCGTTCCTGTAACATTAACAAAGTTTTCTACTGTGAAGTTAACGCTACCCAAACCAGGAACACCATTAACAGTCAAACTATTAGCAGATAAGTCCACATCAAAAGAGGTTGGACCACTTCCAGTAGAACCATCAATGGTATTTGCTTGTCTAATCGCTCCAATAATGACTTCGATATCTTCGAGTTGGTCGGTTCCAGCAGACCCCTTATTAACCACCCCCTGAGATTCTAAGGTAATAGCACTTCCTAAACTACTGTAGTCAGCAGTATCCGTACCCCTACCCCCATCCATACTATCGTTACCAGTACTGCCAATAAGAACGTCATTATCTTGTTCCCCACGCAGAGTATCATCACCCAAACCCCCGTTTATGATGTCATTGCCAAACCATCCTAGTAGCACGTCATCACCACTGTCACCATTCATGATGTCATTGCCATTCCATCCATCAAGGTTGTCATCACCACTGCCACCTTCAACAGTATCATTTCCATCATCGGCAAAAATGTAATCATCCCCACCGTCACCCTTGAGGTCATTATTTTGACTATTACCTTGGATATCATCGCCATTATCCGTTCCCGTAACATTAACAAAGTTTTCCACCGTGAAGTTAACGTTACCCAAACCAGGAACACCATTAACAGTCAGACTATTAGCAGATAGGTCAACATCAAAAGAGGTTGGACCGTTGCCAGTAGAACCATCAATGGTATTTGCTTGTCCAATCGCTCCAATAATGACCTCAATATCTTCAAGTTGGTCGGTTCCGGCAGCTCCCTTATTAACCACCCCCTGAGATTCTAAGGTAATAGCGCTTCCTAAACTACCGTAGTCGGCGGTATCCGTACCACTACCCCCATCCATGCTATCGTTACCCCTGCTACCAATAAGAAGATCATTATCTTGTCCCCCACGCAGAGTATCATCACCCGAACCGCCGTTCATGGTGTCATTACCAAACCATCCTAGCAGCACGTCATTCCCACCGTCACCCTTGAGGTCATTATTTTGACTATCACCTTGGATATCATCGCCATTATCCGTTCCCGTAACATTAACAAAGTTTTCTACTGTGAAGTTAACGCTACCCAAACCAGGAATCCCATTAACAGTCAAACTATCAGCAGATAGGTCAACATCAAAAGAGGTTGGACCGTTGCCAGTAGAGCCATCAATGGTATTTGCTTGTCCAATCGCTCCAATAATAATCTCAATATCTTCAAGTTGGTCGGTTCCGGCAGCTCCCTTATTAACCACCCCCTGAGATTCTAAGGTGATAGCGCTTCCTAAATCACTATAGTCGGCAGTATCCGTACCCCTACCTCCATCCATGCTATCGTTCCCCGTGCTACCAATAAGAAGATCATTATTTTGTTCCCCACGCAGGGTATCATCACCCGAACCCCCATTCATGGTGTCATTGCCAAACCATCCTAGCAGCACGTCATTATCCCTGCCACCATTAATGATATCATTGCCATTCCATCCATCAATAGTATCATTACCCCTATCACCATCGACAGTATCATTCCCATCATCGGCAAAAATGTAATCATCGAACATAGTCCCGCTCTGGTCATCGTTAAAAGGTGTCCCAGCCATAATTTCACTCCTAATTGAAAATGTTTAATCTAAAGTTTTTAGTATTTTTGATTGGTCAACGTGGAAATACTTAGGTTGATCGTCAACCCAGTATTAAATTATCTTGTTCGATTAGTCAATATATATAACAAAAATATCCTCTTTTTCTCTGGTTTAAATTCCTGAGAAATGGTTAATTAAGTGATTTATTAGCTCATAAAGTCAAAAATATCGCAAATGATCAGCTTGGTTATTTATCGATAATTATTGACAATTGATGAAATTTATGGCGATTGATAGCTATTTCTCTATGATATTCATTGAATAATTTTTATTTCCCGAAAAAAGGAGTGATCAATTCAGATGAAAGTGTTAAAACTTTATTGAGTTAGAATTAGGATTATGTGATAAGGGAACAGTTGTTTGAGGATTTTCTTCTTTAAGGTAAGGATAAAGATGTTTATTTGGTGCAGTTTTAACTTTTTAACCACTTATTAAATCCTTTGCTCGAATTCATTTAGCTCTGTCTTTTTATCTACGCTTTGCTTCTATCCTTGAATGCTACTGAAACCACCGACCCACAAAAATAAATCTAAACCTCGATTATTACGGAAAAGAGTCTGGTTTTTCCTCTGTTTTTGCAGTCTTAGTCTTTTTATTGGCTACAAAGTTCTGCAAAGTTGGTTGATTAAACCAGAGGCTATTTTTGTATTGGGGGGTCATGAGGATAGGGAACGATTAGCTGCGAAATTAGCGAAAAATAATCCTGATTTACCAATCTGGGTCTCTTCAGGTAGTCCAGAGTCCTATATTTATCGTATTTTTCAAAAAGAAGGGATTGATACTCAACGACTAAAGCTGAATTATCAAGCAAAGGACACAGTAACCAACTTTACCACCCTAGCAGACGAACTGAAAGCCCAAGGCATTGATAGTGTTTATCTAATTACCTCCGATAATCACATGAAACGGGCTAGACTGGTAGGAGAGATTGTCTTTGGTAGTCGGGGAATTGTCATTAAACCGATCGCTGTTCCTTCTACCGATGCCGATGAACCAGTAGAAAAGCTGATTAGAGATGGTGCAAGAGCAGTTTTTTGGGTTTTTACGGGTAGAAGTGGTGAAAGAATACGTGAAATAATTATGAATTATGAATTATGAATTATGAATTATGAATTAAAATCTTTACTGCAAAAGAGGTTAAATGGCTCAATTGTACTAAGTAATCAGACTGAGAACTATGGATGTTAAATTATAGGTGATAACTGCTCACTGATAACTGAAATGGATTGGTTGACGACCTTACAAGAAGAATTAAACTATCAACAGGCGCAAAATTCTCTGCGGAATTTGGTCAGTCATATTGATCTCGGAGAAGAAGAAAAAACAGGATTAGAAACAGAGATCGAGCATTTAAGTGAAATGTTAGAGCGCTTAGACGATTTTGTGGTACAAATTGCTGCTTTTGGCTTAGTAGGGCGAGGTAAATCATCTGTCCTTAATGCTTTGATGGGACAATCTCTCTTTCAAACGGGTCCCTTACATGGGGTGACGAAAGAGATAGATACAGCTAAGTGGACAGTAATTGAACCAGAAAATAAGGAAAATATTCATCATTTAGCTTTAACTGGCCTCGGAAACAGTCAAATTCACCTCATAGATACTCCTGGGATTGATGAAGTCGAAGGAGACACCAGAGAAGAATTAGCCCGTCGCATTGCCAAGCAAGTTGACTTAATTCTGTTTGTCATTGCAGGAGATATTACTCAAGTTGAATATCAAGCGCTATCAACCCTCAGAGAAGCAGGAAAGCCGATTATTCTGGTATTTAATAAGATTGATCAATATCCTGAAACTGATCGCATCGCTATATATGAAACCATTCGGGATGTTAGGGTAAAACAACTACTGTCCCCCGATGAAATTGTGATGGTAGCAGCTTGTCCACTGATAGCAGAAGCGGTTAAAAGCGCTACAGGAAGGGTCAAAATTGAGCGCAGACGAGGTAAACCGCAAGTAGATGATTTAAAACTCAAAATCCTCGAAATCTTGCAGCGTGAGGGTAAATCCTTGGTTGCGTTAAATACCCTATTGGTAGCTGATGATGTCAATGAGCAAATTGTACAAAGAAAGATGGAAATACGGGAGGAACGAGCAAATCAACTGATTCAACGGGGTATGATGATCAAAGCAGGTGCGATCGCTCTTAACCCTGTTACAGTACTGGATCTCTTTTCTGGTGCAATTATCGATGTTGCTCTCATTCTATCTCTGGCTCGCTTATATAATCTCCCCATGACTCAACGAGCCGCTATTGCCTTGTTACAAAAAATTGGGGTTAGTATGGGAGGCATTAGTGCTAGTGAATTTCTGGCTTCTTTGGGCTTAAGTTCTCTTAAAGGGTTATTAGGCGTGACTGTTCCTTTAACAGGCGGATTATCCCTTGCTCCTTACCTCTCGGTTGCTATTACCCAAGCAAGTGTGGCAGGAGTGACTTCTTATGCGATCGGGCAAGTTACGAAGACTTACCTCGCCAATGGCGCATCATGGGGGGAAGATGGGACAAAAGCTGTGGTTAAGCGTATTTTAATCTCTTTAGATGAGACATCTATCCTAAATCGTATTAAGTGGGAGTTGGGTGACAAATTAAATTATAAGCTTTAATTATGTTTTTGGGAATTTAGATAAGTTTAAAACCTTGTCATTTATTTCCTAACCTGTTTATAATAAAAACTTGTGAATCTTCGGGGCGTAGCGCAGCTTGGTAGCGCACTACTTTGGGGTAGTAGGGGTCGTGGGTTCAGTGCGATTCGTTGATGACCAAACCGTTTAACTGTAGCTAAGATACTTTGAAATAACCCCTTATTCAAGAGTATTATCTACTGTATCTAGAAAACATTTCTAGGCGGATTAAATCATCGCTTGGTGTCGTAAACTTATCAAACCCAATATTAGGGGAGATGAGAAAGCAGATGATCATACTCGAAAAAGTGAAGAAAGTAGCAGAAATGCCACAAAACTTGACATATAAAGAGCATGATCCACTGTACACAATAGCACCTTGACAACTTGACATCTATGTTGGTGAGAGCAAAAAAGTAGCAGAAGAGAGCTAAATCAGCGCTCCTTAGCAAACCTTAAAGAAAACTCAACTCCAACTCTCCAGATGATGGAGTAACAGCGTAGCCCACACAACTAGAGGTGGTAACTCTAAATTGTGCAGTGCATGGGTTAAAAGCAGGTAAGAAGAAGCCTCATCTTCGATCCTCTGCCAGCAGGTACGATAAGGTTAGCGCAAGCAAACACTCGTTTAAGCATCATCACGGCCAAGTAGCCAAAAGAGGTTGATAGGCTGCTAACAAAACGTTACGAGCTAATGTACTGATAGTGTTGAACCGCTAAATCAGATCATCGACAAAGCTCTGGTGCATAGAGTGAACCTAAGTCGAACATAAAATAGATGTCAGGAACGAAGCAACCTTGTTAGTCTCTTCAACCTAGTTGAAGTAGTAACCAGCGCAAGTCTAACGAGAGAAGGATTGAGTAAAAAGCAAAAGCCTCTTTGTAATGAAGATGGATAAGCTGACGTACTCACTGTGATTAAGAAGATATAGCTATCAGTAGCAGTCAAAATGCCTAAAACTGAGTTAACAACTACAGTGGGATGGAACGAGATCGACTGGCGTAAATGTCAAACGACGGTGTTCAAGCTGCAAAAGCGGATATATCAAGCTTCAAAAGACGGTGACACACAGCAAGTTCACAAGTTGCAAAAAACACTACTACGTTCTTGGTACGCCAAGCTACTGGCAGTTAGAACCGTAACTCAAGATAACCAAGACAAAAATACGGCAGGAATTGATGGTGCAAAATCATTAACACCAAAGCAACGTATGACGTTAGCAGAGTCTCTAGAATTAGACGACAAAGCCCAACCAGCGAGAAGAACTGATGTTCAGACAGCAAATGGTGAACAGCGTCCACTTGGTATCCCCACAATCAAAGATATGGCAAAACAAGCATTAGCTAAGTTAGCACTAGAATGTGAGTGGGAAGCTAAATTTGAGCCAAATAGTTACGGATTTCGACCGGGGAGAAGCTGTCATGATGCGATCGAAGCTATCTACCTAGCCATTCGGCAAAAACCGAAATATGTGCTAGTTGCAGATATCGCTGATTGTTTTGACAGAATCGACCACAGAACAGTTCTAGAGAAGATGCAGACATTTCCGACATTAAGAAAACAAGTGAAAGCTTGGTTGAAATTTGGATATGTTGAGTACGGGGAGAAAGACCATACTAAATGTGGTACACCACAAGGTAGAGTCATCTCACCACTATTGGCCAACATTACCTTACACGGAATGGAAGAGCTAATCGTCAAGGTAGCAGATTCACTACCAGGTAAAAAGAAAGCAAATCGAGCAGCGCTATCCTTAATCAGATATGCAGACGAATTTGTGATTTTACACGACGATAGAGTAGTCATCGAACAGTGCCAAGAAGAAATAACAGCCTTCTTAGCCACTCTAGGGTTAAACCTGTCAGAAGCAAAAACCAACATCACTAACACTCTGGTTGACGGAGATGGAAAAGCTGGTTTTGACTTTCTCGGATTCAATATTGTCCAACACCCCACCAGTAAACATCATGCTGGCAAGGACAGAGGTGGGAAACTTATCGAACACAAAACGATAATCTCTCCATCTGAGAAGAGTAAGAGAAAGCACTATGAAAGACTAGCTGAGATCATCGACAGACACAAGAGCGCACCACAAGAAGCGCTGATACAACATCTAAACCCAGTTATTACGGGATGGTGTAACTACTATAAAACAGTCTGCTCTAAGGCTACGTTTTCTAGAATCGACCATCTGTTATATGAAAAGCTGGAAAGATGGGCAAGTAGAAGACACTTGAACAAAGGTGCAAAGTGGATCAAGGATAAGTATTGGTGCAGTAATGGTAAGAACAACTGGATATTTAGTCCTGATGGACGAATTCAGTTAATCAGACATGACAGCATCAAGATCCAGAGACACAGTAAAGTTAGAAGTGATGCGTCACCCTTTAACGGTGATTGGGTGTACTGGTCAAGAAGACGTGGTGAGTACACAGGAACTAAAACCAGAGTAGCCAAATTAATCAAACGGCAAAATGGGAAATGCAACAGATGTGGACTTTACTTTCAAATCGAAGACATTGTAGAAGTTGATCACATTGTCGCCCTTGAGAAAGGTGGAAAGGACACTTACGATAACTTGCAATTGTTACATCGTGAATGTCATTTACAAAAGACAAGAGATGAGAGACGGAAAAAAGTTGGAGAAGAGAAAGGGATTGCTCAGATAAGTGGAGTTGACTTGCAAGAAACTCCAAGTGATTTGACAATAGCTGCACCGGAAGTGCCATTGACAGTGGCTTAATCAGAGAGAAGCTGTATGAGTTGGAAACTCTCATGTACAGTTTTGAAGACCAACATAGGAAGCGATGATTATGTTGAGTTTAACAATCCCGCCGCTCCGATTGTACATTGTTGGTGTACATTCACTATTTACATGAATGAGATCCTACTAGAATGATTTTTCTGGTAGGATTTCTTCTAGTTAATAGTCATAGTAACCCATTACAGAATTATTGTATGATTTTATATGCTTTCAATAGCTTTTTTATGTTAGAATTTGTTCAAGAAATGATGACAATAAATCAACTTAAATTAATCGTCTATGACATTAAGCAAGAGAGTATTTTCCTATGGAAAAACTAGAAAAATACCGTCAGTATATTAAAAAATTTCTCTTAGATTATGCTCAAAATAGAGCCAGTAGTGGAGATATAGAAACCCAAACTATTTTTGATGAAAAACAAGATCACTATCAAATCGTTTATATTGGTTGGAAGAAACAAAGATGGATTCATAGTTGTCCCATTCATCTTGATCTAAAAAATGAAAAAATTTGGATTCAGTGGAATGGAACAGAAATTGATATCGCTGAAGAATTTGTTAATATAGGAGTCCCTAAATCTGATATCGTTATTGGATTTCATCCGCCGAGTTTACGAGAACTGACAGATTACGCTGTACAATAAGTAGTAAAACTAGCGCTGCTGACGGGGTGACAATAATTTCATAGATTATTTCAACTCTCTAAAACCCTCTGGACAAGGAAAAATATCATTAGTTTCTAATTCTGATTGATTAGAATCAACCCCTATTGTATAAGGAAAAATTTGCATTTTTGAGGAGAGCAATTTGATAGAGTGTAGCTCAACTTTTGGAGACTTTGCAATACAAGTTTGAATCGAAAACGAGCGCTCTTGAGTGTCATATAAGGTTGCCTTTATGATGGGAAAAACTCTTTCATTATGCCAATCTTGGCTGTATTTTGAGTTAGGAAAAGCTGTCATGATAACGCCAATGATTCTTGGTGGTGTTTCTCTTGAGCGCTCAGTAATGACGGGAGAGACAATACTAAACTGATAGTATTGTTCACGACCAATGGGAATTTCTAAATCGGTAAAACTATCAGCAAATCCAGAATGTTCTACAAAATAAGCTTGCTGTGCACGAGCTAATGCGCCTATCATACTTCTTCCTTCTGAATATCGATAGTGGCGGTCTGAATATCGATAGTGGCGGTAATCAAGATCCCACATACTAGGAAAATCGAGATTAAGGTAAGCAGGAATCATCAGTAAAGGAGTCATCACCCCAAAGACAAACAGTAAGCGAATCCCCAAGACTGAGTTCAGAAGATTTAGAGAAACACGCATAATATTCTTAGTCCTTCTTTTAATCCTTATTCTCTTCCAGTATAATCTTACCTTCGTCAAAATATTAAAAAAGAAAAGCATGAGTAGGATGGGCTTTGCCCATTAAACCAGCCAGTTGAGGCAAACTATAGTGCTACGCACTCATGCGCTTGGGCAGGTGGCAGGAGTAGGCTGTGACTGGGTTTCAAGGATCTTTAATGTCAAACACCTTATCTTGTAGGGCTATATTAGCTTGATACAATTAAAATGAGACAATAGATTGTGTGTGAATTCTATGATTTGATGGGCGAAGCCCATCCTACCTAATAAACCAAATTAACCATTAGAGTGCTTTGCCCATTAAACCAAGTCCTTCTTTTAATCCTTATCCTCTTCCAGTATAATCTTACCTTCGTCAAAATATTAAAAAAGAAAAGTATGAGTAGGATGGGCTTTGCCCATTAAACCAGCCAGTTGAGGCTGCTACGCACTCATGCTGAGGGCAGGTGGCAGGAGTAGGCTGTGACTGGGTTTCAAGGAGCTTTAATGTCAAACACCTTATCTTGTACGGCTATATTAGCCTGATACCATTAAAATGAGACAATAGATTGTGTGTTAATTCTATGATTTGATGGGCGAAGCCCATCCTACCTAATACACTAAATTAACCATTAGAGTAACCCTAGCGCTATCTCGCAATGACAATTTAGAAAACAAGTAGAGATGCTCCTGAGAACATCCCTACTTTAATAAATCACTAGATTAGGCAATTAGTAAGGCCATTTCCAGTTAGTAATTTCAGGCTTATCGATACCCACTTCAAACGCATGATTGAGATGCTCGATAATCTCATTCTTCATCCGTTCTTTAACATGAGCAGCACGAGATCCTAATGAAGGAACCCGATCAATTACATCAATCACAAGGTTAAAGCGGTCAATTTGGTTTTTAATCGCTAATTCTAAAGGTGTGTTAATGTTTCCTTCTTCTTTGTAACCCCGAACATGAATCCGTTCTTGATGACTACGACGATAAACCAACTTATGAATTAACCAAGGATAACCGTGGAAGTTGAAGATAATAGGCTTATCTGTGGTGAATAAGCTGTCAAAATCACGGTCAGATAATCCGTGGGGGTGTTCCCCTTCAGACATTAATTTGAATAAGTCCACCACATTGATGAAACGGACTTTTAAGTAGGGGAATTCTTCCCGTAAAATAGCGGTTGCTGCTAAGGATTCCATTGTGGGAATATCACCACAACAAGCCATCACGACATCGGGTTCATCAGGATTAACCCCATCATCATCATTACTTGCCCATTCCCAAATACCAATTCCTTTGGAACAGTGTTTCACTGCTTCATCCATGCTGAGATATTGCAAGTGATTCTGTTTATCAGCTACGATTACGTTGACATAATCGGTACTTTTTAAACAGTGATTACCCACACTCAATAAACAGTTAGCATCGGGGGGAAGATAAACCCGAACCACGTCAGGACTCTTATTGGTCACAATGTCTAAGAAACCAGGATCTTGGTGAGAGAAACCATTGTGATCTTGTCGCCAAACCACTGAGGACAACAGGATGTTCAAAGAAGAAATAGGCACCCGCCAAGGGACATGCTTCTTACAAATATCTAACCATTTTGCGTGTTGGTTAAACATGGAATCAATCACGTGGGCAAAGGCTTCATAGGTATGGAAAAAGCCATGACGACCTGTGAATAAGTATCCTTCTAACCAACCTTCTAGGGTATGTTCACTTAACATTTCCATAACCCGTCCATCAGGAGAAAGCAGAGTATTTCCTTCATCTTCAGGATAAATTTCTGCTAACCATGTTTTCTGGGTAACTTCATAAAGGTCTTGTAAACGGTTAGATGCGGTTTCATCAGGACCAAAGACACGGAAGTTTTCCATGTTGTTACGCATTACGTCCCGTAGGAATTTGCCCAAGATACGGGTATTTTCTACCTCTACTTTGCCAGGAGAATCGATTTGAATCGCATACTCCTCGCTACGGAAGTCAGGCAATTTCAGCGCTTTACGGAGGACACCACCGTTAGCATGGGGGTTAGCGCTAATACGGCGATCGCCTTTAGGAGAAAGTTCTTGCAGTTCGGGAATTAATGTTCCGTTGTCATCAAAGAGTTCTTCTGGTTTGTAACCCTTCATCCACTCTTCTAACATTTGAACATGGGCAGCGTTACCGTGCATTCCACCCATAGGAACTTGGTGCGCCCGCCAGAAATCTTCGACTTTCTTACCATCTACTACCTTGGGACCGGTCCATCCTTTGGGAGACCGCAAAATGATCATCGGCCATTTGGGGCGCTTGGCAACACCACTGTTACGGGCTTCAAGCTGAATGGAACGAATTTCTTGGATACAGTGTTCTATAACCGCCGCCATTTTTTGGTGACAAGCCAGATAATCTTCATCTGCTTTGCATTCCACCACATAGGGGGTGTAACCATAGCCACGGAAGAGATATTCTATTTCTTCTGAAGAAATCCGAGCTAGGATAGTGGGGTTAGCGATTTTATACCCATTAAGGTTTAGAATGGGTAAAACTGCACCATCTCGAATGGGGTTTAAAAACTTATTAGAGTGCCATGATGTGGCAAGGGGTCCTGTTTCAGACTCACCATCTCCCACCACACACACATTGATTAAATCAGGGCTATCAAAGACAGAGCCATAGGCGTGAGATAAGCTATAGCCTAATTCTCCCCCTTCATGGATAGAACCAGGGGTTTCTGGGGTTACGTGACTCCCGATATGACCAGGGAAGGAGAATTGCTTGAAGAATTTCTGCATTCCTTCCTCATCCTGACTCATATTCGGATAAAAATCAGTATAAGTTCCCTCTAAATAGCAAGGGGCAAGAATTCCAGGCGCTCCATGTCCAGGTCCTGCCATTAAGACCACATTGAGGTCATATTTGTTAATTAAGCGATTGAGGTGAACATAAACAAAGCTAAGAGCAGTAGATGCACCCCAGTGACCTAATAAGCGATATTTGATGTCTCTATCTGCATCAATCGGTTCTTTGAGTAAAGGGTTGTTTTTTAAATAAATCATCCCCACAGCAACATATAAACTCGCACGCCAATAAGCATGGAGTTTCTGCACTTCTTCAGGGGATAAAGGGTTTTGTTCTGTAATTGGTTTGTCAGGGGCAGCTACCATTAATTTTTACTCCCTAGATTGTGTGGCTCGTCAATGGTAATGACTATGCTTTTGATCTGATTAGAATCTAACGATTACCTCTCTAAGCTGTCAAGGTATCTTTAGATTCAGACTCAAAATATTATTCAAAAGAGGCAGTATGTCATTGTTCCATGACCAAATGGTACAATTAATCAAAAATTGACTTGAATAGCATCTTAGTAGGATTTAGGGTCAAGTTTGCCAGCTTTATACATTCTTAAGATTTTTTTTATATTTAAACTATTCTTAACCTAAAATTAAGCTATGGCACTGCAAAGTTGTCAATTTTATGTTTGATTGTTTATGATGGATATGTTTATGATGGATATATGATGGATATTATGATGGATGAATTTTTACCGTTCACCATAAATCTTTCCCCACCACTTGCCAAAAGTTTTACTGATCTGCTAATATTTTAGCTAAAAGTATTGTCTAAGAAGTGCCAATGCTACTCACCCAATCAGTACAAATTCGCAACCTAAGAGCAGAGCAGTATGAAATATTGCGCTCCCAATGCCGTTTAGCCAAGAATATGTACAATGTGGGTTTGTATAGCGTTCGGCAGTTCTTTTTTGCCGAAAACCGATTCCTATCCTACGAATCTAATTACCATCATTGCAAGGATCACGAAAACTATGGCTTGCTTCATTCTCAAGTAGCACAGCAATGTCTAAAATCAGTCGATGAAGCGATGTCGGGTTTCTTCAAGCTCTTAGCAATGAAGAAAGAGGGTAAATTAGGAGTGAAAGTTTCTTTACCCCATTATTTAAACAAAGAGGGTTATTTTCCCCTAGTCTATC
>JBFRWQ010000524.1:0-4745 GCA_051439665.1 Microcystaceae cyanobacterium
GATATGTATTATCAAGATCGAACACAAAATCTTTATATTGACCTCAAAGCAGGACTTCAGACCCTAGATGGTCAACAAGCTGAACAATTTGCCCGTTTTCGCAGCCAAGATACAGGAGATATAGGAAGAGTACAAAGACAACAAATGTTACTGAAGGCGTTACAGAAAAAGTTAATCCATCCTTCCACTTTACCCCGTCTCCCCCAAGCATTAAGTATTGTCAAAACCAGTATTGATACGAATCTGAGTTGGGAAGAAATATTAGGGTTAGCTAATTTAGGCCGTACTCTTTCCCCAGATGATCTGCAAATGGTGATGTTACCAGGACGGTTTAGTCTTCCCCATGAATATGATGGCCGTAGCTATTGGCTTTTAGATCGTAAACAGAGGGAAATTAAGCAAATTATGACCACTTACTTTGGAGTAGGTACAGCAGAAACCCGCAAGCGCTCTCCCTATCGCCTTCGGATTGCTCTACAAAATACAACAGGCGATCCCTCTTTAACTCGTATTGTACGAAACTATTTAAGACAGCACAATTATACTAATATTTATGTTCTAGAAGAGTCGGATCAGGGGTTAGAGACAACAGAAGTGGTGGTACAACAGGGGGATCTTAACAGCGCTGAGATCTTGCAAACTAAACTCGGAATCGGTAAAGTGGAAGCATCATCAACGGGTGATCTCGGTTCAGATTTAACCCTTCGTATTGGTCTCGATGCTAAAAGATTGAACTTTGGTGATAATTTTCTCAAAACTTCCCATTAACAACCATGAAAAATTGTTTGCTTCGACGTTTATTGAGTTTACTGGCTATTGTGGTTCTTGCGATCGCTTTGATCTTGTTAGATGCTCAAGTGGCGATCGCTCAAGAAAAAACGGTCAATCATACTTATGGAGAGCTACAGGAAGCGGACTTTTCCCACCGAGATTTATATGGGGGAACATTTGCAGCAGCAGATATGAGAGAGGCCAATTTTGAAGACTCGGACTTATCCTATGCCATTATGACGGAAGGGATCTTATTAAATGCTAATCTACGGGGAGCGAACTTAACAGGCGCTTTACTGGATCGGGTAACGCTAGATTTTGCTGATCTAACCAATGCAATTTTAACCGATGCGATCGCAACTCGAACCCGTTTTTATGATGCAGTGGTAACGGGCGCTGATTTTACCAATGCAGTGATTGATGGTTATCAAGTTGCTTTATTATGTAAGTATGCTGATGGCGTTAATGCAACAACTGGGGTTTCTACTAGAGAGAGTTTGGGATGTCGGGATTAATTAGAGAGCATTGGTTATGTCCAAACACCGTTATGTCCAACAACGTTTCTCCGTATTTGTCTTGCTTTAGATTACAATAATCCTATGAATAATTAAAATGAAAATCTTATGTTCTGTTGATTTTACTATAGCGTGGCTATCTCTTCGCTATTCTTGCTATGGTAAGTAGTTTGGTATCGACTGCGGACAAAAAGTGGCTGTCACCTTGGATAAATTAGGAGGTTAACAAATGAAAAAACGATTAATTACGTCATTAAGTCTAATAAGCTTAACCTACTTAGCGCTTTCTCCCTTAGCGGCTCAAACAGTTAAACAAAGCAACGAAACTGTTCCCCAATCAACCAATCCTAATGCGACCTTTGCCGACTATCAAAAAGAATGCTTAAATAGTGTGAAGCAAAATCCCGTTCTGGCTGAATTTGCCGCAGAAATGTGCGGTTGTACCATCTCAGAATATCAGCAAGAATATTCTATTGCTGAATTTCGAGCCCTAGTGCGTAAATCTCAACCTAACCCCCAAGGAAATCGTTCCTCAGAAGCAGAAACGGCTTGGAAAACCTTAATGTCCGTGGGTGAAGACTGTGCCGCCGAAATTATGTTTGAGTAGATTAAATACCTTGTTCCCTCAAAATCCTTGAGCTATCATAAGCATAATTGTCTGTCTAAATGCAATGGCAGCTATTTGGTTGAGAGGAGGAGTCAGTGTGACCAAAAATAGTAAAAAAAGTCTTAAGCAATGGTTAGGGGCAGTTTTGCATTCTCTGGCTAATCAATTAGAAAGAGGTGAAGAAAATTCCCAACAAGAAACAAAACAACCTGTTTCAACATCTCAAACAGTAAACCTTGAGACGGCAAAGCCTGAAGTTTCCCAAACTGACTCCCCCTCTAGTAAGGTTAAACGACGGCGACTACAACCTAAAAAACGCAGAGGACTGGTGCAACAGAAGTTAACGAAGAAAGTTGCCCACTCTCTCCAAAATATTTACCAAATCACCCAAAGACCCCGATTTTGGCTCTGGACAGGGTTAGGATTGGGCGTAACCACCAGCGCTGTTGGCTTAGGTTGGGGAATTTATCAACTTGAAAGTCAGATCACTGAATCAGTCGAAGATGTTTTAACCTACGCCCCTGAAGGAACAATCACAATTAAAGGAACAAATGGCGATATATTACAAGCAATTGGACCAATTACCTACGATCCCCTGAAAATTTGGCAAATTCCTGATCCCGTCCTACAAGCCTTTATTGCTAGTGAAGATCGCCGCTTTGAATCCCATCGAGGGGTAGATATTCAAGGTATTTTACGGGCTGCTTGGTCTAATGTAAGAGCAGGTAAGGTAGTAGAAGGGGGAAGTACGATCACCCAACAGTTAGCACGTATTGTTTTCCTGAGTCAAGAACGTAGCTTAAACCGTAAGGTCAAAGAAATGCGTCTAGCTCAGAAAATTGAAGGAAAATTGACAAAAGCCCAAATCTTAGAACGTTATCTTAATCTAGTCTATTTGGGATCTGGGGCTTATGGTTTAGGGGATGCTGCTTGGATTTATTTTGGTAAAACCGTTGATCAATTAACCATTGGGGAAGCTGCTACCCTTGCAGGGATTATTCCCGCCCCTAGTACCTATTCCCCGATCGATAACCCCAAAGCAGCCCAAGAACGACGCAATTTAGTCTTAAATCAGATGGCTGAATTGGATATGATCACAGCAGAAGCAGCCCAAACAGCGATCGCATCTCCCCTAACCCTCAACCCCAAACAACCCAAGCGCTTAGTCCGTCACGCTCCCCATTTCACTGATTATGTCATGAAGGAAGTGGGCAGATATGTCTCTCGTCAAGTCTTAGATGATGGAGGAGTGATTATTGAAACCACCCTTGACCCCAAATGGCAGCAAGAAGCTGAAGAAATCATCGAAAATGGCGTAAAGCGCTATGGAAGGGGCTACCGTTTTCAACAAGCTTCTCTTGTCTCCGTTGATCCCCGTACTGGCCAAATTAAAGCGATGGTAGGGGGTGTGGACTATGAAAAGAACCAATTTAACCGAGCCGTTCAAGCTAAACGGCAACCAGGGTCAACTTTTAAAACCTTTGTCTATGCTACGGCTATTGCTGCCGGATTTTCCCCTAATCAGGGCTTTTTGGATGCAGAATATGTGGTAGATGGCTACAAACCAGAAAACTATGGCGATCGCTATAGTGGCAATACCGTGAGTATGCGTCAAGCTTTGACTTCTTCCCTCAATGTAGTAGCGGTTAAAGTCCTTGTCGATGTGGGCTGGACTCCCATTATTGGGGTTGCTCGGAAGATGGGCATTGAATCTGAGCTTAAACCCACCTATTCCCTTGCTTTAGGCTCATGGGAAGTTGATTTACTAGAATTAACGGGAGCTTATGGCACATTGGCCAATAAAGGGATTCATCAACAACCTTATGGTATCAGTCGTGTTTTAGATCGTAATGGTCAAGTTCTTTATCAAGCTAAACCCCAAGCCGTGGAAGCACTTGACCCTGAAAGCGCTGCTATTACGACATGGATGTTGCGAAGTGTGGTAACATCAGGCACAGGAAGGGCTGCCCAAATTGGTCGTCCTGTAGCAGGTAAGACAGGAACATCGGATCAAGCGAGGGATTTATGGTTTGTCGGTTATATTCCCCAACTGGTAACAGGAATTTGGCTCGGTAACGACAATAATAAACCAACCAATGGGGCTAGTACCCTATCGGCCATGCTGTGGCGACAATATATGTTAGAAGTAATTCCTGATATCCCCTCAGAAGGATTTCCTGAGATTCCCAGTAAATTACATGGTCGTCAAGCAACGGTAACAAAAGCGCCCATTAAACCAAAAAGAGCCTATTATAACCGTCCTAAACCAGCCGCAACTATTCAAACCACCCAATCTAGTCGTTCACGTCGTTCTACCCGTCGCCGTAGTCAACCTCAAGCCCGTTCCCGTTCCTATTCTCGGCCTGCTCCTCAACAACAAGTGCGTCGTTCCGCCCCGGCGCCTACCCGTCCCAAAACCACTGCTCCGAAACCTGCTCCCGCCCCTGCTGTTGCACCTTCATTCACAACTGCGCCACCAGCGCCCCCTGCAGCCAGAAAAACACAGTAATCAGTGACCAGGGACCATAATCAGTATAAACTCCCCAAAATATTTTCTGACCCCATTCCTGGCTTAGACCTTGATCGCAAGTATAGTAAATCCTTGACGGATTCTCAGACCAAACAAGTTTATCTAGATTTAAGCTAGAGTTAATCGTTGTCTAGTAGATTGTTTGAAGAGGATTGTTGCTGATAAGCAAGATAAACAGCTTCTAAAAAAAGGTTAGCTGTGGTATCTTCTGGAATCTCGATTAAATGAATCATATCTTTGATTTGGTAGGCTAACTTACGGGCAACTTCATGACGTGCCTCTAAAATCATTCCCTCTCGTCTTTGTAAATAATCACGAATCA
>JBFRWQ010000525.1:0-7148 GCA_051439665.1 Microcystaceae cyanobacterium
CCCACACTCCCCCCTCTTCCCACACTCCCCACTCTTCCCACACTCCCCACTCTTCCCACACTCCCCACACTCCCCCCTCTCTAATTAACGCCTTTACTTAATCGAAGACAGTAAGGGATAATCGAGAAGCAGGGTGATATTGACTTAAAGGAGAAAAAATTGTGACTCGTCAAACCCAACAAAGTTGGCAACCGATTGTCGGTGGTATTCTAGCTGCTCTTTTAGTTCTCATTGGTTTAAACTCATTTATCGTGATTAACCCCGGCCAAGCAGGGGTTCTCAGTGTGTTAGGAAGAGCCCAAGATGGAGCGCTACTCGAAGGACTTCATTTTAAACCCCCTTTTGTGTCAGCAGTGGATGTTTATGATGTAACAGTACAAAAATTTGAAGTTCCCGCCCAAAGTTCTACCAAAGACTTACAAGACTTATCAGCGAGTTTTGCGATTAACTTCCGTCTTGATCCCCTAGAAGTGGTCAATATTCGACGAACTCAAGGATCTTTGCGTAATATCGTTGCTAAAATTATTGCGCCACAAACCCAAGAATCCTTTAAAATCGCAGCAGCGAAACGCACGGTTGAACAAGCCATTACCCAACGCAATGAACTCAAAGAAGACTTTGACAACGCTCTTAATTCTCGCTTAAATAAATATGGGGTCATTGTACTAGATACAAGTGTTGTGGATCTCAACTTTTCCCCAGAATTCTCCAAAGCCGTTGAAGATAAGCAAATTGCTGAACAACGAGCGCAACGAGCAGTTTATATTGCCCAAGAAGCCGAACAACAAGCTCAAGCCGATGTTAACCGTGCTAAAGGTAAGGCCGAAGCTCAACGACTGTTAGCAGAAACCTTAAAAGCTCAAGGCGGATCATTAGTTCTACAAAAAGAAGCGATCGAAGCGTGGCGAGAAGGCGGCGCACAAATGCCTAGAGTTTTAGTGACGGGGGGCGACAATAATAGCAGCGTGCCGTTTCTCTTTAACTTAGGCGATTTACCTGAATAGAATCAAAGGGTTTCGATTTATTTTTTGAATTTCGTCCAATTCCAAAAGCCTGTTTTTTTGCTTTCGTCCTCCTGCCCTTTCCTGGATTTACCTGCTGGGTTATGGGGGGCGATTTTATTGTATTCGCTGCGTGCTTGACGGACAAGGGAGTCATGGGGATCACTTTTCAGCGCAGTATCTACATAGACTTTAGCCATAGATAATTGATTTTTTCCTAGATAGGCCAACCCCATCAAAGCATGACAACGGGCATTTTTGGGTTCAACTTTAAGAGCATCCCTAATTTCAACGATCACTTTATCATAATCTTCTTTATCGAGGGCTTCTTGAGCACGTTTGAGATAGGTTTCTAGAGTAGAGAACTGTTTTCTTGATGAATCAGGCTCAGGCTCAGGCTCAGATGAAGGGGCAGCTTGAGACGGACTCGAAGAGATAGGAGGGGCTTGAGAGGGTCGAGATGATGGTTGAGATTGAGATTTTTGTTGTTCTCCTTGCTTAAGTTTCAGATAAACGAGGTTAAGCTCGCTAATATCAGCGATTCTCTGATAAACTTTGTCTAAATTATCGTATTGATGTTTAGTTGATAAACTAAGCAGTTTTAAATAAGCTAATTCTAGATTTTTATGGACGGTTAATAGTTTCTTGGCGGCTTTACCTTCCACAGTGTTGAGATCATCTTCTGTGATCATTCTGCTAGTTTGACCTAAGACAATTATATATTAAGAGCGACTGTTTTCCCTAGACAGTCTCTCATAAGATGGATTAACGACACGGGACAATAAGCGCCCCGCCTTCTCTTTCGCTAATGTTCCTTGAGCTTTACAGGTATCAGGGTGAAGACGATAGGCTATTTTTAAATAACGTGCTCGAATTTTATCCATTTCCGCATTGATGGGAACGCCCAAAACTGCGTAATGATCAATTAATTCATAGCGAAATAGTCCTTTTAAAATGGGGAAAGTCATAGTATTGCTATATTAAACATGAAGATTTACTATCTTTTCTGATTATCTCTAGGAAATAAGCAAAAGAGCCCTTATTGAATGGCTGAAATTACTTCCAACTGTGCTCCCTACTCTACATATTGTTCCCACAATAAAAATTTTTCAACCATGCAAGGGCATTTTGTAACGAATCACTAAGGGATTGATGGATTTTACCGTTAGTAGCTAAAATGCGCCCACTTTCTACTTTGAGGGGACTCCCATCATAGGCAGTGAATTTGCCCCCTGCTTCCCTTAAAATCACTAATCCTGCCGCAACATCCCACAGTTTAATGCCCCTTTCCCAATATCCATCTAAACGGCCACAGGCCACGTTGGCTAAGTCAAGGGAGGCTGATCCACTGCGCCTTACTCCTTGGGTAAGATGGGTGAGATAACAAAATTCAGGATAATTGGTATCAAAGGTTTGACAGCGATCGTAAGCAAACCCACTGACTAATAGGCTTTTTGCCAATTCCTCTGTCTGGGATACCTGAATGGGCTGACGGTTGAGGGTAGCGCCTAACTCGCTTGCGCCTCGAAAGAGTTCTTGGCGAAAGGGATCATAGATTACGCCGACTTGGGGAGTTCCCTGCCCCAGTAAACCAATAGACACTGCCGAAACTGGATTAGAATGGGCATAATTGGTCGTTCCATCAAGAGGATCGATCGCCCATAGGTAGTCAGCATCTGAGCCATCAAAGTGACCCGATTCTTCAGTGAGGATGGCATGATCAGGGAAATGTCGCTGCAGGATACTTAGAATTAAGGCTTCTGCTTTTTGATCCGCTTCAGTTACCAAATCTCCTGAGATTCCTTTTTCTTGAATCGTCTCTAAATTACCCCATAAATCCCGTAGGATAGCACCTGCGGCTAGGGCTGCTTCTGTGGCGACTTCTAGGTAAGATTGTCGTTCTTTTAGGTCAATATTCATGTTATTTAGCCTATTTAATCTTCATCTAGGGGTAAGCCTATCTCTATTTTTCCTTGGCCGAAATAACGACCAAACTGCAATTCATAGACTTCATCTTCATCTTGGGTTTCTACCACTAAGTCAGAACGGGCATAAGAAACGCATAATAGGGCATATCCTTGTCTTTGCAGTTCAGGAGACAGTCCCATTGCTTCAGGCTGCTCTAAATGACCGCTTAAGACTCTAACGGCGCAGGTGGTACAAGCCCCATTACGACAAGAAAAGGGGAGGTCAATCTGTTGGGTTTCTCCACTGTGAAGGATATATTGATCTTCTGGTGCAGTGAATGTGTACTCTTTGTCAAGTTGGCGATGGTGAACGGAGATTTGATGGGAACGGGTCATGTTGGCAGTTTTGTTTAAGAGAAAAGGGATTTTTCTGACTGAATGACTTGAGAGTTGTTAATTCTCCAGCGCTTACTCTGCGATCGCTTAAGTATTGATTCTATTAATTGGCTGGTCGGGCTGTTCTGTAATCATTAAATTATAACAACTTATGTGGAATCGAAATAGAATAATCGTAAATTGGCTTGTGTAACCAGTAACAAGACATAAGTTCAAATAATCGTAGTTGAAGCTACATTTTTAATCAGCAATCTCAGCTAATAGTGAAAGCGTCTTGCTCCAACTTCAGGTAAGTGAAACTCTACATCCTACATTCTGATTAATCCTACCCCAATCTTCACCATGAAAAACGCTAAAACCCACGAAAGCGCTGAATCTCATGTAACCGGACAAGCGGTTTATACCGATGATCAGGAAATGCCTAGCACTATGTTGTCTATTTATCCTGTTTTATCAACCCAGGCTCACGCTAAAATCAAAAAAATTGATTTAACGGCTGTTTATGACCTAGAAGAAGTCGTTACCGTCATTACTGCCCAAGATGTGACAGGCATAAATAATACAGGCACAATTATCGAAGATGAAATTTTACTGCCTACCGACCTAGTTAGCTATGATGGACAGCCTATCGTCTGGGTAGTGGCAGAAACAGAATTAGCTGCCAGAGAAGGCACAAAAAAGGTAGTTATTGATTATGAACCTTTAGAGCCGATTTTAACGATTAAAGAGGCAATAAAGGCACAGAGTTTTCAAGGAGACAGCCAAACAGTTCAGCGAGGGAATGTTGTCACTGCTTTGGAAGAATCAGATCACGTTATTGGCGGGGAAGTTGAATTAGGAGGACAAGATCATTTTTACCTTGAAACTCAAACCAGTTGGGTAATTCCTGACGGGGAAGGCCATTATCAAGTCTATGCTTCGACTCAACATCCAACAGAAACCCAAACGATGGTGGCTAAGGTGTTAGGAATTGCTAATAACCAAGTGATTGTGACCTGTTTGCGAATGGGAGGAGGATTTGGGGGTAAAGAAACCCAAGCCAATCCTAGTGCTTGTGCGGCGGCTTTGGCAGCGCAAAAAACGGGAAAATCGGTTCGAGTGCGCTTGAGACGACATGAAGATATGTTGATGACAGGAAAGCGCCATGACTTCTTAACAAACTATCATCTAGGATTTACTAAAGAGGGCAAAATTACAGCGTTGGAAGCGGATGTCTATGCTAGAGGGGGCTGGAGTTTAGATTTATCTCCCCCTGTGATGACACGGGCTTTATTTAATCTTGACCATGCTTATTATATTCCGAATTTTAAAGCCATTGGTCGTATTGCTAAGACTAATACCGTTTCTAATACAGCGTTTCGAGGATTTGGTGGCGCACAGGGCATTGCTATTATTGAAGAGATTATTGACCGAATTGCTCGGTATCTTAAGTTGTCCCCTGATGTTGTCCGTCAACGGAACTTTTATCATGGGACAGGAGCAACGAATACTACCCCTTATGGACAGGAGATTGAAGGAAATCATCTGGGGGTTGTTTGGCAACAGGTTAAGCAAACTTCGGATTTTGAGGTCAGAAAACAAGAAATTGCCCAATTTAATCGGAAAAATACCTATAAAAAACGAGCATTAGCCCTTACTCCCCTTAAATTTGGTATTGCTTTCACCAAAAAAGAATGTAACCAAGCAGGCGCTTTAATCCTGATTTACCTTGATGGTAGCATTCAACTCAGTCATGGGGGAACGGAAATGGGACAAGGATTACACACAAAAATGTTGCAGGTAGCTTCCAAAACCCTTGGTCTCAAGATCGAGCGCTTTCGCCCTATGCCCACCAGTACAGATAAAGTGCCTAATACCTCAGCTACGGCAGCTTCTAGTAGCGCTGATTTAAACGGACAAGCGGTGAAAAATGCCTGTGATACGATTAAAGAGCGCTTAAGCTTGGTGGCAACTAAGTTATTGGGAATTGATGCCTTAGAGCCTTTACTCTTTGAGAATGAACGGATTTATGCGGTTAAGTCTCCTGAGCGCTTTGTCAGTTTTGATGAAGTAATTCAAACTGCCTATGTTGACCGTGTAAGCTTATCGGCTACGGGTTATTATCGTACCCCTCATCTTCACTTTAACCCAAAAACGAATCAAGGAAGACCATTTAATTACTATGTTTTTGGTGCTTGTGCGAGTGAGGTAGAAGTAGATCGCTTTACGGGCGCATTTAAGCTTCTTAAAGTCGATATTGTCTATGATGCAGGGGAGTCACTTAATCCTTTGGTGGATAAAGGTCAAATTGAAGGAGGATTTGTACAGGGGATGGGTTGGTTGACGATGGAGGAATTAATTTGGAATGCTCAGGGTAAATTAGGAACATTTGCCCCTAGTACTTATAAAATACCCACTATTAGCGATATTCCTTCAGCATTTACTGTCAATCTTTTGGAAAATGCTGCCCAGTCTGGAGTTATCTATGGCTCAAAAGCAGTGGGAGAACCCCCTTTTATGTTGGGAATTGCGGTGCGAGAAGCCATCCGAGAAGCGGTTTCTGCTTTTGGTATGGGTAAGGTCGATTATATCCCTTTACCTTCTCCTGCCACCCCAGAAGCCATCTTAAAGACCATTGAATGGGTATCAGAGCAAGACGCAACCCTCAAGGAAAAAGCTGAATCTTCCTTAGTTGTGTAAAGCAGTACACACAAGGGAAAAGTAAACTTTTGTAACGATCAAAAAACTCTGAGGACTGAGTTGGCTGAATTCGGTTCACCCTATGGGAATATAGGATAGATAACAATCACCCTATTGTTTTTTTGATAGGGATGCTATACCAAAATGTTGCTGTTGGGAGAAACCATTAATGCGAGACGCGGTAACCACTCTAATTAACAACTATGATGTCACGGGTCGCTATCTCGATAGAGTGGCGATAGACAACCTTAAATCCTACTTTCAGTCAGGAAATGACCGAATTACGGCGGCTGCTGTAATTAATGCTAATTCCCCAGACATTGTCAGAAATGCCAGTCTTCAATTATTTGACGAAGTTCCTGAGTTGATTCGTCCTAGTGGAAATGCTTACACCACTCGTCGTTATTCTGCTTGTCTGCGAGATATGGACTATTATCTGCGCTATGCTAGTTATGCCCTCGTTGCAGGTGATACTGATGTCCTAGATGAGCGAGTATTGCAGGGGTTACGAGAAACTTATAACTCATTAGGTGTGCCCATTGCACCCACCGTTCGAGGTATTCAAATCATGAAAGAAATGGTGAAAGAAATGGTAGCAGACGCAGGAGTCGAGGATACATCGATTGTTGATGCTCCATTTGACCATTTATCTAGTGAATTTAGCGAGATTTCTCTTTAAAATACCATTCATCAAACATCAAGGTCATGACAGGGGGATATTATCCCCCTATTTTTTTGTGTGGGGAGTGTGGGGAGTGTGGGGAACATGAAGATAATACGTCATTCCCTTTCTTCCCTCTCTTCGCCTTATAAGCTTTCATAATAAATGTGAATATTTGTTACACAAAACAACAATAAATTAAACTTTGCAAATAATTATTGTCTAAAAAAAAGAAATTTTATTTGTTTGTGATGAAAAGAAAGATTTATTTACTAATAAAAATCAAGATTAATTACTAACATTAATTTATATTTCTATCCTGTAAAACTTATTTAAAACTCGCAAAAAATAGCTATAAAACTAAATAAAAAGTAGAAAGAAGTCTTCCATATTTTTTAATATCGCATCAAAAACTTTCTTGCTAGATTGAGAGTGAAAAGTTCGTTTGACTATTTACCAACAACACTATAACTTCTAGAGAACTATGGCTTTCAATTGGCAAAA
>JBFRWQ010000526.1:0-6410 GCA_051439665.1 Microcystaceae cyanobacterium
CCAAAAAAGTTTGTCCCCCTCTCAAACAAGTCCCTAGCCAAGTGCTGCAAACAACCATTAGACGCTTGCATGATGGGTGGGACTATTTTCGAGAGAGAGGATATGGCTTTCCCAGGTTCAAAAAATACGGGCATAAGAAGTCTCTGCTGTTTCCTCAATTCAAGGAAAATCCGATCACGGGGTGGCAAATTAAACTGCCCAAAGTGGGGAAGATTCGGATTAATTTACATCGTCCCATCCCTGATGGTTTTATCGTTAAGCAGGTGAGGGTAATCAAAAAGGCTAAGGGGTGGTTTGTTAACGTTAGCATTCAATCATCAGTAGAAATTCCAAGCGTGGAAACGCCTTATGGTCATCCTCTAGGTATCGATGTCGGTTTATCTAGTTATTTGGCTACCAGTGACCATTTTGTCGAGAAAAATCCGAGATTCTTCTCTAAAGAGCAACGCAAGTTGAAATTACTGCAACGCAGACTGTCTAAGAAGAAGAGACGTTCTCGGAACTACGAAAAAGCCCGCCAAAGAGTCGAAAAACAGCATAACCATATTGCATTCAAGCGCAAAGACTATCAATTCAAATTGGCACATAAAATCTGTGACATGGGAGACTCTATTTTTGTCGAAGATATAGACTTTAGGCTCATGGCGAAAGGATTCTTGGGTAAACATAGTTTAGATGGAGGGTTTGGACAGTTTAGAACCATCTTACGTCACGTTTGTCGTAAAAGAGGAAAATTCTTTGCTGAAGTTGACCATCGAGGAACAAGTCAAACTTGTCCCAATTGTCGCACCCAGGTGAGAAAAACCTTAGCTGATCGGGTTCATCATTGTCCTGAATGTGGTTATACTTGCGACAGAGATGTAGCGAGTGGGCAAGAAATCTGTAATCGAGGTCTGGAACAATTTAGTAGGCAGGGACTCTGCCGAACGGAAACCGTCTGTCAGGTCGAGGTATCGGGGGCTTTTCGCCTAGATAACTGGCGTAGGGGGACTATTCCTCTGTGGGCAGAAATATCCCCCCGTGAGGTGGGAAGCCCCAACTATACCGTAGGTTAGTTGGGGAGGATGTCACGTGAAACAAGAGCGCTGTTTTGCTATTTTCATGGGTGATTATTTTACAATTGAACTGGTACTTAATAGAGTAACCATGAAGACAAATCCTTTAACCCCCGAACAAGAAGCCCAGAATGAAGAGACTTCTCCTGAGAGATTAGCACAATTAGCTCAGATTAATGATCATTTAGCTTATTTAGTGGCTCAAAATGTTAATACATCACCAGAGACATTAAGTCGATTAGGAAAAAGTAACAATCAAGAGATTCTTAGGGCTATTGTCAGAAATCATAATACTCCCACAGAGCTTTTAATAGAATTGGGTTCAGACTTTCCTGACGAATTAGGCAAAAATCCGATTCTGGATTTATGGTTATTAGAAGATATTCATCCTTTATTGTCATCTAATGAGAATGTTAAATATATAGCCTTACATTCTCATACCCCTATCAGTCTCTTAAAAATCTTAACCCAACATTCTTCTGAGGATATTCGCAGTAAAGTAGCTAGAAATCCCTCAACTCCTATTAGTCTCTTAGAAAACTTAGCCCAAGATTCTTCTGAGGATATTCGCTTTATAGTGGCTGGAAATCCCTGGACTCCCATTAGTCTCTTAGAAAACTTAGCCCAAGATTCTTCTGAGAGTGTTCGCTGGGCAGTAGCTAGAAATCACTGGACTCCCATTAGTCTTTTAGAAAAGTTAGCCCAAGATTCTTCTGAGAGTGTTCGCTGGGCAGTAGCTAGAAATCCCTGGACTCCCATTAGTCTCTTAGAAAAGTTAGCCCAAGATTCTTCTGAGAATGTTCGCCGTGCAGTAGCTAGAAATCTCTGGACTCCCATTAGTCTCTTAGAAAAGTTAGCCCAAGATTCTTCTGAGAATGTTCGCTATGAGGTGTCCTTAAATCCCTCGACTCCCATTAGTCTCTTAGAGAACTTAGCCCAAGATTCTTCTGAGAGTGTTCGCCGTGAAGTAGCTAAAAATCCCTCGACTCCTATCAGCACTTTAGAAAAGTTAGCCCAAGATTCTTCTGAGAATGTTCGCTATGAAGTGTACTTAAATCCCTCGACTCCTACTAGTCTTTTAGAAGCCTTAGCTCAACATGCTGATTTATCGGTCGGCAATTCTTATTTTGAGATTTCATGACATCAAAACCATTATTACAATAGAAGTTGGTAATTCTTCACAGATCTTGTGAGCGCTGAAATGACGTAAACTCGTTTCAAAATAAGAATTACTGCACTACTAGATAGTCAAAACTCAAAACGTTTCAGGAGATTCATCATCATGAAAATAAGAGCTTAGACAGTATCAACCTCAAAAAAATCGCCAATTCTCCCTACTGCTTCTCTTAACCGTTCGATATCATGAACAAGGGCAAATCGAACATAGCCCTCCCCTGACTTACCAAACCCTGCCCCTGGTGAGACAGCAACCCCCGTTTTAGCCACCAATTGACAGCAAAAATCAATGGAATTACTTTGCCAAGGTTCGGGTAATTTTGCCCAAATATAGGACGTAGCAATGGGAGTCGGCACATCCCAACCAATTTGTTTTAAAGCTGCCACAAACCCATCTCGCCGTTGTTGATAGGTTTTAACCGTTTCTTTGACCTCTTTTTGATCCCCTTCTAAAGCAGTAATTGCCCCTCGTAAAATGCCTAAATACTGATTAAAATCAATCACCGATTTAATCCGTTTTAATGCCTTAATGAGTTGCTGATTGCCCAGGGCAAAGCCAATGCGAAAGCCCCCCATATTATAAGATTTAGAAAAAGTAAAAAATTCAATAGAGACACTTTTTTCTCTATCTGCTTGTAAAATTGAGGGGGGGATCGGTGTTCCCTCAAAATAAACATCGAAATAGGGAAAGTCATGTATTAAGACTAAATCGTTGTCTTGACAGAACTTAACCGCTTCTTGAAAAAAGCTCAGAGGGGCGATCGCAGAGGTGGGGTTATGGGGATAACTTAACACCATCATTTTGGCTTGTTCTAATACCGACACTGGGATATCAGAGAAAATGGGTAAAAACTGATTCTCAGCGAGGAGGGGCATGGCGTAAATTTGTCCCCCTGCCAGATATACACCCCCTGCATGGGAAGGATAGCCTGGATCAAGTAAGAGGGCAAAATCCCCTGGATTAAGAATCGCTAAGGGTAAATGTCCTGTTCCCTCTTGAGAACCAATTAAGGGTAAAACCTCTGTTTCAGGGTCAACGGTTACACCATAGCGCTTTTGATACCACTTAGCAGCACTGACTCGAAATTCCCTTGTCCCGTGAAAAAGCAAATAGCGATGGGTTAAGGGATCGTGTAAAGATTGGGCAATGGTGTCTAACACTGGGGCAGAGGTAGGTAAATCAGACGATCCCAGGGATAAATCAATGATATCGAGTCCCGTTGCTTGGGCTTGGGCTTTTGCCTGATCCATATCGGCAAAAACATTGTGTTCTAGAGGGTGTAACCGTTGGGCAAATCGCATTATATTGAGAAATTAATTCAAATTTTCATCAAGAAAGGTCTTTAACTGAGCTTTTGTCATTGCACCTTCATGGGAAGCCACCACCTGATCGCTTTTTAGTAATCTCAGGGCGGGAACACCTTCTACTTTATAGGTTTTGACTGTATCAGGGTTGGGATCGATTTCTAATTTGAGGACTTTTAAGCGATCGCTATATTCCTGCGCTGCCCAAGTAATAGAAGGGGAGACTAAACGACAAGGACCACACCAACCTGCCCAAAAATAGACCAATATGGCTTTATCTGGGCTATTGGCTTCCTGTTTAAAGTCTGAATCCGTAATTTCAATGACGCTGCTCACAGCTTGTTTCCTCTACAATTAAATTTCGGTTAATGTTACAAAGCAGAAAAGAATACACCTAGATGGGCGCAAAGAGATACGCCCTTACCCATTTAAAGGTTATCTAATTGCTTGCGTAGTTCTTCGAGTTCTGAATCTACAACTTGATTACCACCTGCAGAGGTGCTATCTTTCGTCCCTTCGATCTGTTTGGAGGGTTCTGTCATTTGAGCTTTTAACATAGCTAATTCATCATCAACACCGCTTCCTGATTCTAATTCAGCAAATTGCTGCTCAATACCATAACCAGCTAAGTCTCCTGCTGCTTGAGAACTGGCTTCCATCTCTAGTACCTTATTTTCCATGCGCTCAAAGGCGGAAGTAGCGCTACTAGGATCAATAGTACTCACTGTTTTCTGTAATTCTTCGTTAGCTTTGGCTGCTTTAGCACGAGCAATGAGCATATTTTTCTTGGTTTTGGCTTCTGAAATTTTACTTTCTAAAGCCATAAGGTTACGACGCAGGGTATCTACTTGTTTGGTTTGGGAGTCCAATTGGACTTTCAGAGTTCCTGCTGTATCACCAAAGCTTTTCTTCCGAGTCAGCGCTTCACGGGCTAAATTCTCATCTCCTTTGGATAAAGCAAGTTTAGCCCGTTGTTCCCACTTGTTTGCCTCACCTGCATTTTGGTTATACTGTTGTTCTGTGCGTTTTTGTTCTGCGATCGAGCGAGCCACGGCTTGACGCAGTTGAATTAAATCTTCCTGCATATCAATAATGGTCTGTTCCAGCACTTTTTCTGGATCTTCGGCCTTACTGACCATATCGTTTAGGTTAGCACGGACGACTCGACTCAGGCGATCAAATAATCCCATAATACTGTTGATCCTCTCGGAATGATGGAGTAAAGTTAAGGGTTTCAGGCTAGTTATAAGGGTGAGCCTGATTGGTTAATAATTGTTATTTCTATTCTATTCTGTCATTTTATCCTATTGGTAGGGCTTAGGGAATTTTCGGTTTGATTCTCTTACACTTCATTTTTCCATCGCTACAAGTCTCGAATATAATCTAACAGCCGATGTGCAAGTTCAAACTTACTGCAAGTCGGAATTTTCGCTTGATTTCCCTGATTGTCTAAGAAGATAACCTGATTCTTATCTGTCCCAAAGCCACTATCTATTTGATCAATGGGATTAGCTGCGATCGCATCTAAGTTCTTCTGTTGTAATTTCTCTAAGGCAGGTGTGACAATATCACCGGTTTGGGCAGCAAATCCGATTAATTTTTGCTGTTTTGTCTTGATATGTCCCAACTGCGCCACAATATCAGGGATAGATTCCAAGAGTAAAGCTTTTGGTAAGTCTTTTTTCGGTAGCTTATAGTTGGCATAAGACTGGGGTTTGACATCCCCTACTGCTGCTGCCATGATTGTCCAATCTGCGCTAGGAAAGACTTCTAATAGCGCTTTTTCCATCTGGGCTGCACTTTCCACTTCTATTCGTTGACAAGGTGGTAATTGCTCTAATAAAGCCCCTTCAATGGGGGCATGAACTAAGGTAACAGACGCACCTCGATAAAAAGCAGCTTGAGCCAGTGCTATTCCCATTCTTCCTGTGGCAGGATTGCCAATAAAGCGTACAGCGTCTATATATTCCCTTGTTCCCCCTGCACTAATCAAGATATGTTGATCTATTAGATCGGGTGTTCCTTGGACATAGAGTAAAGATTGTAGATGGTGTAAGATGAAGCTTGGTTCAGCTAGGCGACCTTGACCAATGCGATCGCAAGCCAGCAGTCCACTGGTGGGATCAATTGTATGATAGCGCTGATTCTCTTGAATTTGTTGCCAATTTCCCTGTACCGATGTCTGTTCCCACATTTCCGTATTCATGGCAGGGGCGAGTAAGATAGGACAACGGGAGGCTAATACCGTACTGGTTAAGAGATTATCCCCTAAACCATAGACTAATTTAGCGAGAGTATTGGCAGTTAAAGGGGCAATTAACATAATTTCTGCCCATTCTCCCAATTCGATATGTAGGGGACGGGCATGAATGGGATGCCAGAATTGATTATCTGTGTAAGCAGAATTACGACTCAGGGTAGAAATGGTTAGGGGAGTAATAAATTGCTGTGCTGTTTCCGTTAAAATAACTCTCACCTCTGCCCCTAATTTAAACAGAGATGAGATCACTTCACAGACTTTGTAAGCTGCGATCCCCCCACCGATACCGATGAGGATGCGACGCTGAGATAACATAGTCTTATGCCTCGTCGTAGGCTTCAATATCGAGGAGATAAAGGTAGGGTTCGGCTAATTCTTGCCGTTGGAAAGCGATCGCTCGTAATAAATGCCAATCTTTGAGCGCTTCAAAGGGGTTGACATAATCATCTTGTTCGAGTCGGCCAGCTAAGGTTGCGACATCTTGCGCAGTGAAATCAGAGATATCTTGGGCGGTTAAGGTCATGGTTGTCATGGTTGCGTCCCCCTGCTGTTTGTTTGTTGCCTAGACTAATTCTATTCTACATTGCTCGGCTTAGGAAACCCTCAAGGACAAA